>NZ_JBQCJW010000005.1:0-18199 GCF_051967575.1 Solibacillus silvestris | reverse complement strand
GGCGGTTATTAGAACAGTTCTCCCCGAAAGTAGAATTCGCGGCGGATAAAGTGGAACCTTTTAAGCCGAAAGTAGAAGCCATCATACCTAATGTAGAACAATCGCCAGAAAAAGTAGAACCTTCTGCAGCTACTAAAATTCTTTCCCCTCAACTATATAGCGCATCGCACAAAAAAAGATGTGTAAAAAGCCTTTCAACTTTTTACACACCCAGCTTTAATTAGAAATTCACACCGATACCCATGCTTAATCCTAAGTATAACGTTACCAATAATACGATTCCGAATAGCACCCAGAACATATTAACAGATTTGCCTTTGTTTTTACGCACTAAAATCATTTCCATAAAGCCGATTACTAAAATACCAAATAATACTTTCATATCATAGTTCATGCCGCTTTCAACGATTTTATCGCGCCATTCTAAAAATAATGCGCCACCTGTTACGATGACTAAAATATACATCACACGCAAAATCATATGCACAGCTGTTAACTTTTTACTTGAAAACGCAGCGATTAAAAACAAGATTAACGCCACTACCCAAGTTGTTATGTGCAAGTGTGTTGTGCTTGATAAGAAATCCATGAAATTTCCACCTCTTCTATTTATTTTCTACAGGCAATATCCTACCATGCGAGCGTGTATAAATTCAATGGATTCGCCTAAGTTATGTGATATGACATGAAATAGATGAATTTTATTAAGCAAATCGGTTGGCTAAAGTACCAATTCCTTCAATCGAAATTTTCACCTCATCGCCTGCTTTTAAGAATTGCGGCGGGTTCATCCCTTTTCCGACTCCGGCTGGCGTTCCTGTTAAAATAACATCGCCCGGCTCTAGCGTAACATATTTTGAAACCGTCTCAATAATGTCGGCAACGGAGAACAACATATCTTTTGTCGAACCATTTTGGCGGACTTCCCCATTCACTTTTGTCACGATTGACAATGCATGCGGATCAGGAATTTCATCTTTCGTTACTAAGTAAGGCCCCATTGGACAGCTGCCTTCCAAGCTTTTGCCTAAGAAGAACTGCTTATGCTTTTCCTGTGCATCACGGGCTGTAAGATCATTCGCAATTGTATAACCGAACACGTAGTCAAATGCCATTGCTTTCGGAATATTTTTTCCGCGCTTGCCGATTACGACAGCTAATTCCCCTTCATAATCCAGGGAATCTGTCACATCTGCATGCACAGACAATGTCGATTCATCCGGCGCAATTGCAGTTGGCGACTTTGTGAAAACAACGATATTTTCCGGCGCCTTTTCTGCACCCATTTCAACGGCGTGATCATTATAATTTTTGCCGACGCATAAAATATTTTTCGGTGTTCGAGGAACTGGCGACAGCCATTCTATATCAGAATAGGCTAATTTGAATTTAGCCCCATCTTCATGTTTTTGTGCTGCCTCTACTAATTTACGAACTTGCTCAACAAATTCATAGCCATGTGCAATCCCGTCGATAATTGTTTCTGGAAAGGCTTTTAGTACATTTAGTTGCTTTTGGATTTCGACAACATCCCATACCGCCTCTTCTTTTTTCACTTTTGGACCAAACTTTACTTGTTCGTTTAATTTAAATGATAACAATTTCATAACGTGGAGCACTCCTTCTGTTTTTTTACATCATACATTAAAACCGAAATAATTACCTTACTTTTCTGACAAAATACTACTTAATCTGCAAGAGCTTGCTATATTCTTCAAGCAATGACGGGCAACTTAGTATTTATTGCCCGATATTTCTAAAAGTGCCATATGTGAATTTTTTCATCAAAGCTTCAAGGGGCCCTTGCTTAAACTTCGAAAAGTATAGCTCGGCAAATAATACTTGAATAATAAAAATCGAAATCGCCATATAAATTCCCATTTGTACATCGACCTTGCCATATAAACCGAATCCCCAATTATAAAACAACGTAGTACAAATAACGGATTGCATAATATAAAGCGTCAGCGACATACGGCCCGCTTTTGCGATCGGGGACAAAGCTTTCGCAATAATCGGCAGCTGTGCAAGGAGTGTAATGACCGCCATATAGCCTACCGCTAAAATCGGGCCGCCAATATATACTTGCAAATATTCATTTCCGAATGTTTGATCTCCCGCAATCGGCAAGCTTTTTACATAAAGACCGCCACCAATGCCAACGACCGCTAAAATGATCCAAACAACTATTTTTTCCTTTGCCCGTTCGATAAGACGCCATTTTGCAAGTGCCGCGCCGAACAGCATATACGGTAAAATAGTGAACAATGAAGATACCCACATAAAGGCGCTCATTTGAAGGGACAAATCTTCCAGGCGCTGCATGAAAGCATCCGTCCAGCTTCCGACACCATAGGCAGTCACGGCACTTTGAATCGCATCAATGTTCACTGAAATGCTCTCTGTCGGCATCGAATAATAGCCCGCCGCCATATATGAGCTTAAATAATGGCCGTGGAACAAAGCATTCACAACGATCGCCAGCAGTAAAAGCCATTTTGCCCGCATCCGGATAAGCGCAATCAGAAAGACACCGCAAAATGCATACATCGCCAAAATATCGCCCCACCAAATGACAATCGCATGAAACATCCCGAAACAAAATAAAATAATAAGACGCTTAGGGGCAAATCGGTAAAAATTCATACCTGTTTTTTCCGCTTTTATATACTGCATTGCTAATCCATACCCAAACAGCATCGAAAATAACGGATAAAAACTGCTTTGTACATAAATGTCTAAAAGCTGCTGTAAAATAATATCCTGCACTTCACTAAACCAGCTGCTTAAATCCGAAACATGCGGCATCGGCAAATAAAAGCCGAACATATTTACCAATAAAATACCGAGTAAACTAAACCCTCGTAAAATATCAAGTGTGGCGATACGCTCTTTCGTACCTACTGGGCGAAAATCCACCATCCATCCCCCTAATCTATTTTCACTTCTTGTCCAATGCTGTATAAATACAATATGCGCTCACTAATCTCGAGGCGTTTAATCGATTGTACAGCATGCTGATAATAGTTTAATTGAATTTGGTAGGATTTTGTCATTTTTCGTTTAATTTTCTCAAAATCGCCTAAAATCGCCGGGGTAATATAGTCGGTTTTATAGTCGAGCAGCACCCATTTCCCAAGCTCATCCTCAAACAAGCAGTCAATGACCCCCTGAATAATTTGCGCATCTCCGTCTTCATCCTTCAAGCTGAGCGTGAATGGCACTTCCCGCATTATTTTTTTGGCCGTTTTAAAGCGTTGCCCGACTTCCGTTTCAAAAAAGGCAAACACTTTTCCGGCAGAAACAGCATCTGCTTCCATTTGCTGAAGAAGCTGGCGATCCACAAGATTTTGAATATAGTTTTGTGTTTCTTCAATTGTTCCAAAGCCTTCCTGCGGGATATGCTGCATGACCGCATGGACCGCTGTGCCTATTTCTGCCGCGGACAATTTGCGCTCTTTTCTGCTTTGGAGCATAAAGCTTGGCACATCTGCCTTCACATAACGATTTGCTTCAAAATTGTAGAGCTGTTCCTCTTCCATGCGCTGCAAGCTTTCTAAGCGCTTCAACTCCGAAACAGAGGTTTTCGATTTTTTCGTCACCGCATCCTCATATCGGTACGGCATCGTAAAGCGATTTGTCAGAAGCTGGACAATGCTCTCATTCACGACATTTTCCTGCATCTTTTCCTCTTCCGCAGCTATAGCCTCGGCAGCCATCAAATAATCGCGATTCGGTATAACGGTTATCGACCATTGCTCTGTCGTTGTCGCCTGCTTCGTGTAGCCATAATTCGCAAAGAAGAAATCGTGATGACGCGCAACGGCAGGGCCAACCCAGCTTAAATAACTGTTCGCTTTTGAACGAATATATGCCGGCAGCACTGTTTCCTGCAACTCCTGATAAAACGCCCATTCTTCTTTTTGCTTTTCCCAATCCTTCAATGAGCCGACCAAAATAAGACGTTCCTTTGCCCGGGTCATCGCAACGTAAAGCACGCGCATTTCCTCAGCTTTCATCTTCGCAAGCTTCTTCTCCTTCACATACAGATGCGGAAGAGATGTCGAAATAATATTTAAATCCGGGTTTACCGATTTGATCGCCAGCCCGAAATCCTGATCGAAAATATAGCGGTTTCCTAATTCTTTCGTATTGAACGCCCTGCTCATCCCTGCTACGAACACGACTGGATATTCAAGCCCTTTTGACTTATGGATCGTAAGCAATGTCACAACATCATCTGCTTCACTCGTGGATTTGGCAACCCCTAAATCATCTCCCCGGGAATGCATCCGATCAATAAAGCGCAGGAAACGGAACAAACCGCGGAATGACGTTTTCTCATAGCTAAGCGCCCTGTCATGAAGCGCCCGTAAATTCGCTTGGCGCTGCTTGCCGTTCGCCATTGCTCCAACCATTTCAAAATAATTCGTATCCAAATATACTTGCCAGATCAGATCGGCAAGCGCACCGTGGCGGGAGAAATTGCGCCACTTTCCGTGCAAGGCAAAAAATTTATCGAGCTTTTGTTCAGTTGCAATCGGCATTTCGCCCGCTGCCTGTTCTTTATATTGCTTTAACGCCTCGTAAAACGGCACTTTCCCATTCACTAATCGAATTTTCGCCAGTTCATTTTCAGTTAAACCGATAAACGGCGCACGCAGTACAGATGCAAGCGGAATGTCCTGATACGGATTGTCGATCACTTTCAATGTGTTAATCATAATCATCACTTCAAGCGAATCAAAATAGCCTCCATCTGTTTCGGCGTAGAGCGGCAAGCCGGCTAATTTAAACTCCTCGGCAAATGTCGTATACCAGCTGCGTGCCCGCATAAGCACGACAATATCGCGGTAGCTGACCGAACGCATCGATTTCGTTTTCGGATTATATACTTGCCCGCCATTGTCGACCAAATCCCGAATGCGCTGAATAATATAGCGCGCCTCCTGCTGGGCGGTGCTAATGCTTTCTTCCTCGGCTCCATCTTCCGTCCCCGGAACGGCCTGTGCCTTTGAATCGCCTTCCAGCAATACAAGCTCAATCGGCACTTGCTGATCATCATAGCTTGCGCCGAACTTTAATTTCGCCTGTTCATCATATGCAATTTCGCCGACTTCCTCATCCATAATTTGCTCGAACACATAGTTTGTCCCTTCCAGCACTTCAGAGCGGCTCCGGAAATTGGCATTCAAGTCGATTTTCATTCCCGTATTTGTCGGGCTTTCTTCAAAGCGCTTATATTTCTCAAGGAAAAGGCGCGGTTCTGCAAGCCGAAACGCGTAGTAGAGTAGGAACCCAGCGCCTTGCTACATTGCTGTAGCAGGTTTCCGGAGAACCCCTCCCCGAACCGTACGTACTCCTCTCAGAGTATACGGCTCTCCACTTATAACAAATTCTATCGTTGTTTATGAATTTTTTTATGACATTTTATACATACAAATTTGGTAGTTGGTCCACTTCTGATTGGAAGATTTCTTTCTTCTTTTCAAAACCATCCTTATAGAAATAGGCTATTCTTTCACCTTGCTTTGTTTCATATTTTACTCCCCAGTACTTGCCTTGACTAAACTTAACCTTCATTTTCGAAACTGTGGATTTGTATTTATTCGCAAGTGTTTTCAGACAGCTATATTCCATTACATATCGCAATTGCCACATTTTCCGATTTACATTTTCAGCTAAAGCATAATAATTATAAATTCCTCGTAGTTCCGCATTATATGTTTCGATGATTTCTAAATCAGATAAACCGACAAGTCTTGGCCGATGCAGCATATCCCATTGATTTGCATCGATATCTTTAACCATTTTATTTTTTACAATTACTTTTTCAATCGTGCCTTTTGGAATGCGTAATTGTACATATCCTCTATATTTACGTTTTTTCACACCGTTTTTATCCTTTGCCACACTTAAATCATGGCTAATCGAAATATCGTAGCTTAAGAATCTTGCAAACTTTGTACTATGTGTAATAAGTGTTTTTCCTTCCGATAGCTCTAATTGTAAACGGTCTTTCAAAAAGTCTTTCATTGCTTGTTTTAAGCGTTCACAATCCTCTTTACTTCCATTTACACCGACAATATAATCATCCGCATAACGTACGTATTCCATCGCTTTATACGTATCTGTGTTTGGCTCATAGTACGGTAAGTTAAGCAATAGTTTTTTATTCGCTTTGTATTCTTCAATCATTTGCTGTCGCAGCGTTTCATCTTCTGTCGCTCTAATCTTTTTAGAAAGACGTTGATTACGCATATCGTATTTTCGATATTCCGTATTTCGTTTACACTTTTTTGGTTCGCCTAAATCAAATGAAGGTTTTAGATCATTTTCGACATATTCATCAAATTCATTCAGACAAATATTTGCGAGTAACGGACTGATAATACCACCCTGCGGAGTTCCACTATACGTTTTCTGGAATCGCCAATCTTCCACGAATCCTGCTTTTAGGAACTTCCACATAAGCCGAATAAATTTTTCATCCTTAATTCGTTTACGCAAAATATTAATGAGCACTTGATGATTAATATTATCGAAAAATCCTTTTATATCGCCTTCAATGAACCAGTTGACACCTGTAAAGGTTTTCTTAATTTCAATTAACGCTGTATGACAACTTCTTTTCGGTCTAAAACCATGAGAATGATTTGAAAAATTCGGCTCATAAATTGATTCTAAAAGCATTCGACAAACTTCTTGAACTAAACGGTCTGTAAATGTAGGGATACCAAGTGGTCTTGTATTACCATTTTTCTTTGGGATATGAATACGGCGTACTGGTTTCGGTTGATAACTTTCATCTTTTAACGATTCAATAATTGCTTGAATCTTTTCTTCACCAAACCCATCTGCCGTTTCTTCGTCGATACCTTTTGTTGCACTACCTTTGTTTTTGTATATCTTTGTATAGGCTTTTATATAAAAATCTTCGTTGTATAAATGTCTGTACAGACGGTCAAATTCAAACCCGTCCTTCATTGCTTGTTTCGATAGATTGTATAAGACAATTTCTGAACTTTGCATAGAGCATTTCGCTCCTTTCTTTATTGTTTTATACGTTATAAGCTGCTCCCCTTCGCCATGTAATAGGCTTTCCCTACCTCGGACTACTACGGGAGCTCCGTTACCATATTGGATATTCAGTACCTTTGTACATAGCCTAGTGGCGTTCCAACTTAGGTAATCCCCATTTAGTATATTGTATACAGGCTCGATTCATTGTCGGAAGGAATGTTCATCCTTTTCTTCAATCTTGAAGTGTGTCTATTCTTTTAAGTCAGAAACTAGATTTGCGCCTCAATCTATAGCGCTCGTCCATGTTCAGTCGCAAGCATCTAATACGCTGAACAGAATAGATTCCAGGTTTCAAACGGTTTCCTAGACGGTGCAAACATGACCCCACTCGGACTGTTCTTCAAGCAGTTTAGCCTTCTTCCTCATATGAATCTTTTCTATCTCGCCATTCAGTCGTAGCTTTTCCGTTTAGGCTAACTTATGACTTTTACCGACATGCTACACTCCCTCTTTGGTTTCCCGCCAAGATAAGTCGGCTGATAGTTAAACCGTTTCTGTAGTTTATTCACCGCCAAATGGTGAAATATACAATACCCTTATGGGCGCACAATTGACTGTTTTACATCACCGACCATGAACATATTCCCATCCTGCTCCCCGCCGCTTTTCACGAGCTGTAAAATCGTCTCTTGTAAAAAATTTACATCCTGATACTCATCGACAAGCACTTCTTTAAAACGCTTTTGAAAGCCCAGCGCTACATCAGAAGGCTGCGGCGGAATCGTATCGCTTCCTGAATCACATAAAATTTCCAGCGCAAAATGCTCCAAATCGGAGAAATCAAGCAAACCGCGCTCTTGTTTAGCCTGTTTAAAAGCTTCACTATATTCAATCGTCAGCTTTACGAGTGTTTCCAAAATAGGCTTTGTCGCGGACATTTCCTGCACGTACAACTTTGGATGACGCGCGAAAAACGTGTCCTTCAATGTATTAAGCATATCCTTTGCACTGTCGCGGTGATCTTTTGCCACAGCATATGATTGTCTGTCTTCCTCTGTATCTTTTTTTGTCAATGGCTTAATGCGGCCGAATTCAATGGCGGGAATAAGTATATATGCCTGCTCCCACGAACTTTCCTCCATCGCATAAAGCACCTGTTTGACCGCACTGTATTCCGCTTCAAATAGCGGTTTATTCTTCTCCAAAGCCGGAACACCCATAATAATTTGCAGCCCTTTTTCAAGGCGTGCCGCAGCCTCTTTTAAGCTTGCGATTATAAACGGACGGACTTCCTGCGCAATTGCCAAATCATCAATCGGGCTGTTCGGGTCAATATCATATTTTTCGGGCAATGCTCGCAGCCATTCATACGGATTCGGCTGGACGCGCGAAACTTTATACATCTCCTGCAGCAAGTGCTCAATCGCCTGATCGCTCCGGTCCGACGCAAAACTGTCGACTAATGTGTAAAGCTCCTCTTTTGTAAACAATGTTTCCATATCGCCGCGGTACGCCTTTTCGAGGATATCCATCATCACATCATCCTGCAGCAATGAAGCCTCCTCTATGCTCGCCAGGCGAAAACCTGGGTCCAAGTCAATCGTGTACGCATATTCCCGGCAAATCGATAAGCAAAATGAGTGCAATGTTGAAATTTGGGCTTTGTTCAACAAGCTTAATTGGCGCCGCAAAAAAGAATTTCCCGGATCTTGCCCAATCGCCTTTTCCAGCGCTTCCGCCATACGATTGCGCATTTCCGCAGCGGACGCATTCGTGAACGTCACAACTAGCAGCTCATCAACATCAATCCGTTTTTCCTCAGATGCCAATATTTTTTGAATGAGCCGCTCGATTAAAACAGCTGTTTTCCCAGAACCGGCTGCAGCGGACACTAAAATATCCTGGCCAGATGCATAGATGGCTTTCCATTGCACATCTGTCCACTGAACATTACTCGGCTTCGCTGGAATTGTCATGTGAACATACCACCTTTTTTATATTTTCAAATACTTCTTGTTCAGGCTGTTTCTTTATTTCGTTGAAGCTATTGCCGGTTTCCGTCTGGTCAAATTGACAAACCGCTTTAAAGCTGCAAAATGTGCAGGCTTTTTGATTTCCTAGACTATATGGCTTAATTTCGGTATTCCCGCGATAGATTTCATTTCCTGCTTGCCTGAATTTATAATGGACAAACTGCTGCAGGTTTTCCATCTGCTCATGGTCAATGACTTTTGAGGAACGGTTATTGAATTCCGGTTCACCCCCGCTTTTGAATGCTGCGGGAACGATGATGGACGTCTTATTCGGCTCGAGCGACTGGTCCATTAATTGCGCCACTTCAACATCCTTTAACATATAGCCGCTTAGCTTGAACTTCTCTTGGCGCAAATTTTCCACTCTATCATGCTGCTCATAATCCTCTGTCGGAATGAGCGGGTTATGCACATGCAAATAGAACATGCCTGCCGCTTGTACAATAATATTTTCGAGCTCGGATAAATCCTGGATGAACTTTCCTTCCTGTGCGATGATCGGGAAGTTTTGCATTGCAACGTCCAGATACGTTAAAAGCTGCAACGATATCCCGTTATACACTTCCGTGAAATCAAGCTTTCGGCCGCTCGATTTATAATCAATAACACGTAAATACAAATTTTCCGCATCTTTGTATGCATCGATACGGTCAATTTGCCCCCGCACAAACATTTTGCGATTATGTTCTAAATCGATTTTCAGTGCTTCAAGCGGATTGCGGTCATCCTGTTCGGTATTTTTATCATCGTGCTTCCCAAACGGCTTTTCATGTGCAATCGCCTTAAATTTCGATAGCTCGCTTTGATTAATGAGCGCATAAATTGTGCGAGCCACGATTTTCACAAGCTTTGTTTTAATATATTCAAAGCGATGGCTGCTCTTTAAAATGCTGTAAGAGAAATAGTCGACAAGCTTTGATATCGTGTCATCAGCCTTTTTATAGCAGGATACATAAGTGTCCAAAGGAATTGTCGGCTCTTTTTCAGATAAAATCGTCCGGATCGCCTCATGGAATAAATCCCCCATCGCAAACGACTCCAGCTTAAATTCCGTACGCTCCTGCAGCTTTAGGCCGTATGACGCAAAATGCGAATACGGGCAACTATAAAAACGTTCGATGCGCGATACACTAGCTAAAAAGTTTTCGCCATACAATGCTGTCGCAACTTCCTCTGTCAAAGGCTCTGCTTCATTAATCGTATATAAAGGCTTTTCCACAACATTCAGCACATCTTCCCAGCGAGGGTTTCGTTCGTAAAATGCTTTCAATGCTGCCCATTCCTCTGTCAGCGGGCGCCGGTCAAGCTGTGCCTGCTTAAGCTGCGTCATTAAAAAACCGATCGCAGGTGAAGGGTGCCGCAAATAATCGAGCACATTTTCTTTTTGCTGCTCATCTAGCGGATTCATCGCAATTTGCCTATGCTGCAATGTCCGAACCGCTTTTTCCTGTTCGGTCCCGCGATTTTCCACGACCTCAAACATTTTATGCAACCGGTTAATATAAATCGACGGAAGCTTGCTTTTGCTTTCTTCATCCGCACTTGCATATGTAATATACAAATAATGAGTGGATGAAGAGATCGCACGGTAAAATAAAAAACTTTCCTGCAGGAGCTTGCTTTTCACACCAGGTGCTAATTCAACATCAATTTTCTCGAATGCTGCCCGTTCTTCATCAGATAACAGGCCGCCCGCATCCATTCGCATCGGGTAAACACCATCATTGACCCCGATAACGAAAATCGCCTTTTTATTGTCAAAACGTGAAAACTCCACCGTTGAAACCGTAACTTCATCCAATGTCGGCGGCACACTTGAAAACTGCAATGTCTCGAAACCTTCACCCAAAATCTGTGCAACATCTTCGAGCGGCATTACTTTGTCTCCAAACATCAAATCAAATTGCTCCAAAATATGCACCCAGCCATTCCAAGCTTGCTCATGCTCCAATGATTGATGAAACGCATCGGCTTGCTCTTCCTGTTCCTGCATTTTCACGAGCTTTTTGTAAATATCAAGCTGCTCCATGAATTCATACAATGCGACGACAATTTCGCGGCCCGTTTTTTTGCCCTTCACGCGTTTTTGCAATGCTAAAACCGGTTCCCGGATCAAGTCCCGCACTGATTTTAAAAGTTGCTCATGTTCCATTTCGTCCTCTGTCTGGATCGCATTCACTTTTTCAAGTGATTTAAATCGGCGGTAGCGCCATACTTCCTCATTCATCCAGCGATCATGCACGATTCCTCTTGCAATAACGAAATTTTCGAGCATGTCAGCCCTATCCCGCATCACAACTAAATTAGCTCCATACGGGAAGAAAAGGTCCGTTTTTACACTTCTGAAAATCGGCTCATATTTCCAGTTTGTCGTAATGATCTCCAATACAGATCTGCTGAATTCAATAAGCGGATGATAGAGCATCGCCCGCTTTTCATTCGAGAAAAATGGAATATCATACTGTGTAAAAGTCGTTCTAATAATTGCATCATACACATCCGCTTGCCGGTACATAATCCCGATATCTTTATAGCGCAGCTGTTTTTCCAGAATGAGTCGCTTTATTTCCTGGGCAATTCCCTGTACTTCCGCCCGCGGATTTACGCCTTCCAATATTTTCGCATTGCCCGATGACTCAACCGGTGTATCGACAGCTGTGTCAAAGCAATGTTCTACTTGACGCAAATCCGTGTTGCTCGCCCGGTAATTCACATTTAAATGAATACGAGGCTCTTCATCAATATCGATGCCATTTTCAAAACGCAACTTTTGCAGCTCATGTTTAATTTTTTCGTATGTCACAGCTGATTGGTGAAATACCGCGCCCTCTAGCAGATCGTTTTGCGGATCTTCCATTGGCAATACGATTGTGACACGCTTCGCATAAATCAGGAGCTCTTTCAATATCGCCAATTGCTGTCCATTAAATGCCATAAAACCGTCTAAATAAACATGTGTATCGCGCAAGCTTTCCATTTTGGGAATGCGCTCAATTAGCATCGGAAAATAGCCATCCCCGTCAATATATTCTGTCCCGATCCGCTCATGAAGCTGCTTTAAAATAATTTGCAAATCATGCATTTTGTGGAGCAATACTTCGCTCGCGCCATTTTCCCTCAACAATACAATAAGCGGTTCAATCGTCTCTACATCAATATGGTACTGGCTGAATTCCTTTAATATTTGCTCGATTTCTTTCGTGAAACCGTGCTTGCCGGCCGCACGTTTAAATAGTAAAAATTCCTCTTGATGCTCTTCCAAAATGCGTCGCAGCAGCATGCGGTAACCTGTCCCGTCAATACGCTCGCGTGCAATGCCACCCTCATTTTGCAGCACAAACCATGCCAGCCGTTTAAACGTCATGACTTGTGCACGCATCATTCCTTCGATTTCATAGTTCGTTGTCAGCTCATATTCCGTCGAAAAGGACATTTGATCAGGAACTAAAATGAAAATCGCATCCCCGAATAAATTCGTTTTTAAATCATCCACTATTTCCTGATGAATAAAAGTCGTCTTGCCCGTCCCTGCTCGTCCCGTAATTACCCGTAGCGTCACAACTACCACCTCACTTATCATTCATCTTTCTATTATAATATAAGAATACATGTTCGTGCATCTATTCGGAAGATTCAGCGGCATACAATGATATGAAAAAGCGGCATTTTTTGGCGGTAAACGGATAAATGGCAAATTAGCCTCTGTTACAGGCCGCAGCATCCAGTAGTGATTTTGCAGCGGAAGCAAAGAGGCTGGTGCACACATAACAACGCTTTCTTTATTATGCCCAAGCGGACGGCCTCGTTTCTGAAGTGGTTGTCATTCGGTGTAACCCATTTACGGCAGAAAGGTAAAAAGTGTATGGCAAAGCATGCACAATTTGTATTTAGGGTTGTTCTTTTCATACTGTTGAATTTTTCCCAAATGCAAGAGTATGTTGTTTCAATTGGATTTTAATTTAGAGAAACGGATTGGATGTGAATTGAAGATAAAGTTATTTAACTTTAAGACACTGATAACTTTAATTGTTGTTTTTAAATATATAATTTAGTAAGCCTGATTTATTGTAATTTATGTATATTAAGAGTGATTTACAACAATAAGGAATATACACGATTTTATGCAAGTGATAGAGAACACGCCCCTCAAGTGAAATATAGTAGTATCAGCCATTTGAGCCATCTGTATAAAATAATGTATAAAAAATGTTCACAAAAAAAGGCACGAAACGCTGTAAATCAACGTTCGTACCTTTTCAAAATGTCCCCCAACTTTCATTTGGGAATGTTATTTGAATTCAAATGTATATAAAACATCCAATTTGATAGCATTTTTTCGTAATACTATAATTTTAATGAATGACTGTTAAGCTGTAATCCTAAAATGGGTGTATATCTCATTGACTATGTTATTTACTACCATTTTATTTTTCACATCTAAGTCCAAAATTTTTTTACTTATTTCTACATCTGTTTCAAATAGAGATTGGTTTTGCCTGTAGATTACATAAGCTTGAGGATGCTCAGATTTTATTTTTTCCATCTTAGATTCAATTTTATGTTCTTTTGTACCATAACCTAATGACGTATAAATGTTAATAACAATATCAATTAGTAAATCCAATAACATCATAAATCATCAAAACCTAAATTCACTGGCTCCAACGGTAAATCATCCGATAATCCAGCCATATTAGTTGAAGCTACCGAAGCATCGACTTCTTCAAATGTAATTCCATCAATCCAGGCTTCACCAGTCCCTGTTAATAAAAGGCCAAAATGAATTGAAGCACTTTCATCAAGTACATCTAATACGATTGAATAATAATTCCAATCTGTTGTCCCTTGAATTGAACGGTTGTCCATATTATCAAATTGTAGCAAATCTCCATTTTTTGAATCAATTCGACACCAAGCACCACACTTGATTGCATCTTTAGTTTTGATGAAACATGAAAGTTTTACCCGTTTGCCAATCCATTTTTTTGCTGAGAATGTTTGCATCATTGTTCCAAATTGTCCTTCTTCAACTGAATCATTTGAACTTAAATAACCCGATTTTGACCCGGTATGGAATATTTCATGATCTGCTTTCATCGTGTAAAGCGACGGGTTTGTCCCTGTTAAAATCCAACCTTTTACTTCATTTGTTGCTACCATTTCATTATCCCCCTTTTGATATAAAGAACGCATCATATTACGATATTTTCCAGGTGGCATCTTGTAGAGTTCTTTAAATGCACGTGTAAATGCTTCTTGTGATTGAAATTGGCATTCAAAAGAAATATCAAGAATTGTGTATTCCGTATGAAGCAATAAAAAAGCAGACACAGCAAGACGTCTTTTTCGAATATACTCACCAATCGATAAACCTGTTTCTTTTTTAAATTGACGCGTCAAGTAAAACTTCGAATAGCCGATTTTTTCTGCATAATGCTCTAACTGCCAAGCTGTTAATAAGTTCTCCTCTAGCGTATCTACGATTTTTTGAACGACTTCACTATACATAACTGCTCACCTCTAAACTAAGTATAAGGGGGATAAGGTCGATTTTTTTGATAATTATTGCACTAATGGAAGTATAAGAGATAACAGGGTCAATTAAAATATATTGATGGCAACCAATATCTAAGAAGATGAGCTACATTCGCAAACTGAAAGGAAATTTTATTTTACTTAAGTTCTTAAAGTGCTACTGTGAACTTAAGTAAAAAGCAGCCACAACAATTAACTTGTTGGAGCTGCTCGACTGAACATTCCCTAAGCGGTGTTTGGGAACATTGTTGAAATAACAGTTACGATATATGTTAGTAAGCTAATGTATTATTTGATTTTAATGCTATAATGACGCATTGCTGTCGGCACACCTTCCATGTCCAATACGCCATTCATGATTAAGCGGATCACGCGATATTCGATAAATTGGGCGTCAATGTATTGATTTAAATGCCCAATTACTTTGCCGATGATTCTGGCTGATTTGATAAAATCTTTATGGTTATTCTTTTCGTGGGATTCTTTTACTTTATCGATGATGTACCCATCATAATAATTTTCTGAAACATTTATGATTTCGTTATTTTCCCAGATTCGTAATACGTCTTTTTGTTGACATAGTTGTAGCCATTGTTGCTCAAATACTTTACGTTCTAATTGTGTAACTACATGACCATTCCCTTTGTTTTCATATATTTGCTTTAATTGCTTTGTTGAAATTTCACCCATATGTCGTGGGGGGGATTGCATTTCAGCTAAATCAGAATGCATTTCATAGGCTTCATTGATATTGATTAGCATAATCTCATTTGTTTTTTCTTTTAATACATACAGTATCAATCGTAACGCAGCTTGCTCGTGGGCATTTTCGCCAATCCATATGATAATTTTATGATCGTTTGGAATTTGCTTAAGCGATAATAAATATTGCTCAAAGTTATACTCATAAGTCAGTAGCTGTTTTTCATCTATATTAATATGTGTACGCAGCCAATTGTAGCGATGATTGATTCCTTCAGAAGTATGTAAATTCCAAAGTGGTCCAATTGAAAATAAATCAGACACGTTAATGATGTTTTCTTGTTGTATTAAATCGGACTTTATTAGAGTAATTTTTAAACTACCAGCAGCTGAATCACCAAAGACAATATGTGTCGTGTGAAATTGTGCTTGTTTGCTACTTGCTTGATTATTTTTAGTTGCTAACAGGTCGTTATATGTATTTTTTACATCTAAAAAGAATTGCTGCTCCGAATAGCCTTTTCTCTCCTCAACAGTTTGCATACACAAAAAGACTTGAAGTAATAATGATTTTAATTCTGTCTCTTCCAAATGATTGATCATATCTTTCATTTCATTCAACAATTAAAATCCTCCTTTTTTCACAATTTCACCATATGTTTTAACGAAGGTGATTAAAGGTGAACGCTCCCAAACCGACGTTTGGTAACATTCTTTGCTTAACTTTGTAGATCCGTCTAAATTTGATGGGACCCCTTGTTAAAATCAAAATAAAAAAAGCTACGAATGGTAGTTTTCATTCGTAGTCGCCCTAACTAACTTTTATCTCACTAATCGCCTTTGAAGCACTTTTAATATATCAAAAAATAAACTTTTGTTCCACTATATCAAACATCAAACGGTTAAAAATTTTAATTACATTTGCTCTAAAATAGGGACCACCTTGATCCCCATTTTAAAGCGAGAAATTTTCGAGTGACTTATCAATTTCATCGTCAGTAATCCCTATATATTTCAAAGTATTTGATGGAGCCGAGTGATTAAATAACATTTGCAACGTTAATACATCCTTGTTTCGCTTGTAATGATGATACTCGAATGTTTTTCTCATGGTATGCGTGCCAATATCATCACGTCCAAGAGCAACTGCTGCTTTTTGCAAAACCCTATACGCTTGCGTCGTACTGATCGGCCCATTTCCTTTTCGACTTGGAAACAGGTAATCTTCCTCCTGCATCCCCCGAATATAGCCTTCAATTGCTTTCCTGGTGGCTTTAGGAACCATAAATCGCTTGGGTTTCCCCGTTTTTTTCTCCGTAATAACCAAATGGACTTTTCCTTTTACGTCTTTTATTTTCAAAGGCACCAAATTACTCACTCGTAACCACGTATTAATCCCTTAGTTAAACAAGAACATTTTTATTGCACAATCGCCCTTTAATAAAATAAGCAGAATATGGCTTATAACTTAAATAACTTACGTGGAAAAATAAAAAGATACATTAAATTTTCACGATATCCTTTACTTCCCAATGTATATTTGACCATTAAAGGCTTAATTGTTATTATTTTTATCAATGCACTAAATTAGTAAGTAATGAATCACTAACCATATAAAAAGGGATTATCGTGTAAAAATGAAAAGCCATATCCATCTCTGAATAATTGATTGTGCAGCTAAAAAGGTGAAATATTTTGTGAAATTTAGGATTAAATGAATGAAGCCATTCCCTTTTTTTCCACGCCCATAGCTTCACACTTTGCAAGCTGAAGGAGCTATTGAAGCATAATAAACTAGCCATTATAATCCTTAACCATGCCTATCCTCAAAAAACTCAAAATTCCTGTCGCCACACTTCACCGCAAAGCATATCCCCTCATAAACACGCGATATATGCTTGCCCCAAAAAAATGTTCCAAAAAGCGCGCCCGCTCCCCAACTATTCACTTTTTCTAAGCTTCTCGATATCTCTTAGATCGCGCTCGACTCGCCTATTCAATATATTCTCGATGAATTTGCCGATGCCCCAGATGACTAAAACAATCACCGTAGAAATAATGATTTTTACAGGGGATGACAGGATTTGACGTAAATCACTGCCTAAATAGCTAATTAAGAAAATCATGATCGGCTTCGAAATAAAGAGCGTGAAAAAATAATACTTTTTCTTTAAATTCGATAAGCCCGCAACACTATTTACAAGAACGACAGGTGTAAACGGCAGGCATAACAATACAAATAATGGCGTAAAGCCTCTTATGTCAACCCAATGAATAAGTTTTTTCACCTGGCTTTGTTCTTTTATGCGTCGGAAAAAACGATACTTCCCGAACTTGCGGATCATCAGGAAAAACATGTACGAGCCTGCAACCGTGCCAAGCCAGGACAATAAAAAACCCCAAAACAGCCCATAAGCGGCAGCATTTGCGATGACAATCACAAATAGCGGCAAGATCGGCAAAAACGATTCCAAAAATGTTAATAATATACTAAAAATAGGGCCCAATAATTTATATTTCTCCACAAGTATTTCTACATTGTCGATTGTCATCCAATCCAACATCCTGCTCACTCCTGCCACAAACGATTAAATCTATGAAGTCTTAACATATTTCTCAACTTTTTTCACCTTTATAGTAACATAAATCTTTTGTACCCGTTTATACTGAAACATTACCCAAAAATAAAAAGAACCCCGCCAATGCGAGAGCGCTGAAAAACTGTGGCTATGTAAAATCCCATTTCATTTTTAATAAAGCCCCCTCTCATTCACATTTGCCGAGAGAGATTTTGGCTCTCAATTAAGTGATGAAAAATAAGCGGAAATTTGAGACTGTCGATTAACTCAAGTAAATTTGTATTTCCACGTGATTTTTTTGATTCTTAATTTATTGTCTGTTTTATT
>NZ_JBQCJW010000004.1:179684-195050 GCF_051967575.1 Solibacillus silvestris | reverse complement strand
GGAGGGGTACCCCTCCCAGCTAAAACAAATTAATTTCTTCGCATAAATTTAATTAAAAACACTTGACTGGAGGTAAGAAAGCGTCCGACCCGCAATGGAAATCAACCCCATGTTATGGTGATGAACCAATAATTCTCAAGTCAGTTAAATGTTTACCGAAAGACTCCCAAAGCGACGTTTGGTGACATTAATTATATTCCAACTCCTTTCTTGAAATCGAATTTGGGAACATCTTTGTGCTTAAGAGTGTAATTGGTTAAGTATGATGCCACCTTTATGCAATAACAGGCGCTATTATTGAATAAGCATCTCTAAATTCAAGATGTCTTAGTTCATTAAAAAGTTATAAAGTATACAAAATCATTCAAAATAACGTTCTCATGTAAAAGTTAGGGAATTAACCACCACCCACGCTTTGGAAGGTTTTTTTCTCTTCAACAAATGACGTAATTAGTTAATTTTGAAAATAGAGTATCAATGCAGAGCCCTTATTGTTAAAATTTTGTTGGGATGGGAGTAATAGTAACCAAAAAGTTATTGATTGTATTCATTCTTATTGGCTTAGCCGTTGGTGCGCTAGGATACTTCCTACTTTTCGGAAGTGTTTATTCCAAATATGATGTAATGATTACCCTAAGAATTACGCTGTATTTTTGTGCAACAAGAACTAATAATGAATGCAAAATAAATACAAATAAAGTCAATATTCTCTTTTCTCACATTCCGCAAAATCAATCTGTCAGTTTCTAAAATAGGGAATTTACTATGTACAGTCAATTTAAGCGCTCCTTATAATTACTAAATTAGGAACGTTTATTCTTAGATGAACAACGTTAAGAAGCAGGTGTGCGGACGAGCCTAGGTCGTATCAGTATGGTGTACAGGCGATAATAAGCAAGGAAGCCAAATGCCGTTGTAGGGAGTCGGATAGCAGCGCAGTAACGATGAAGTCGGGTAATGCCGATGGTGGAAAGAAAGGCTGCTACCAGGTTATCACCTTTACTAGTGACACATTTACTACATGCAGAGGTAGAGAGCATAAATGGAGACCTAAACTATTAAGGAAAGCAAAATAAGCAAATCTGATTGAAAGTGATTAGGTACATTTTGTGAATGATGACTTGGAGGAGCTGTGTGTGTAAATAGCGCGAGCACGGTTCTGTGCGGGGAGAGAAACACAATCTACTGCAAGGTAGAGAGGTTCCTTTCTACTCGACTAGTTTAAGAATTGTTGTGTAACATCGGGCCATTATATGGCATAGAGCTATAATAATAAAGTGGTGCAATGCGACTATATGAATGACTATTATCAAGGAGAACTGATTCAAAGTCAATTGGAGCATTAAGTTCTAGAATATCTAGGTTGTATTAAGATTTATTTGCTAATTCCACTTTTCAAAAGTTGAATTATATATTGAACAGTCATAACAATGTTTGGAAGGTGATATTGCTTTGCTAGAGTTAAGAAAAATTAATATTGACAATTATGAAGAATGTTTAAACTTGCGTACAATTGATACCAATGTGGACTTTGTAGATCCTGTAGCGTGGTCTTTGGCCGAAGCGTGGGTATTTTATGATGATTCACGCCCTTTTGCAATTTATGCCGATAATGTGATGGTGGGTTTTGTTTCAATGTATATTGGCGAAAATAACCCCCAAATCATAAATTTTATGATAGATAGCCGTTTTCAAAAAAGAGGCTATGGATCAGCAGCGGCTAAGCTTTGTATTGAATATTTGTGTAAAGAATTTAATGCAAGAAGAATCTCCTTACCAGTTAATCTAGAAAATAGAACCGCACAAAAATTTTGGAGTAACATCGGCTTTGAAATAACGGACGATATGGAGGATGGTTATCTTTATATGCGGTTGTACATACCAGAAAAATATGTCTGAGCATGTAAAAATGGGCGCAATTCTTGAAAAGGAATTGTGCCTTCTTCAGCTAAAGAACTATATTATTGAATAACATATTTTTATGCCAGTTTCCCAACTGACGCAAATCACCCGCATTCAATTGAATGCGGGTGATTTGCGCTGCCTATGCTATGAACAGCAGGTTACCAAATGCGAACTTATAAAACCCGTTAAAATACTCTGAACGGGCTTTACTATTTGTTAATTTAAATCAATTGTAATAGGTTTCAATTGCTCTGTTTTAGCGTTATTTATTTTTAATAGAGGTACGATTTTGATGGAAGTTGTATCTTCAGGAAGCTCTAATAAAAGAGTGGCGTTACTAATTTGATTAAAGTTTATTTTTCCACCATGCATATTATAGGCTTCGAAAGTATAAGTTTGCCCTTCAATTGTTGACTCAAAGTTTGCTGTATAAGAGATTCTCGCATTCGTTTGGCCAATTTGAATTTCATCAACAGTAATGCTAAGTTCTCTGTTTTTTGAAGTGACTTGTTGATTGATGACTTGATGCTTGAACGGTAACTTTTCTACAGCTAAGTCAAATGCCCATTCTCCCCTAACACCAGCCATATGCGTGAATGTAATAGGGAATGAGATAACATCTTCTGTAACATTAGCAGGAACATCTAAAATAAGCGCACCCGTATAACCGTTTTCATTTTTTGTTAATGACCCTAATGAGCCACCCCAAGTGGACGTGTCTTTGCCAGCAAACATTTCGTAAGTAAAGCCTGCTTCCGGTGCTTTATTGCCACCGATTGTATCCGTCACTGCACCCGTTGCTTTAAATGTTATCCCTACATATGCTGTATCATAAAAAATAGATGTTACCTCCACCTGGATATCTTGATCTTTTGCAATGAGGGACATTTCAGTAAGTAGTTGTTCATGGGCAATCTGTTCACCAATCGACATTTGATATTTTTCATAAATACCGCCTATTAAGGGAACTTGTGCTAACACATTTGAAACAGGTGTGAAAATAAACCCTGAAGCCAGAAACAGGACTGCTGCTACAGAAGTAATATATGTCATGCGCTTTGTCACCTTTGTACGTTTCGCTTTTATCTCAAGCTGTTGCGCTTGCTCAATACCTAACTGAATTGCCTGGAAAACTTCATCTTTTGGCACTTCTATCTCATGTAAATCTTTGCGCATAGTAATCGTCTCCTAACTTTTGTTTTAATTCCAATTTTGCTCGGCGTAAATACGTTTTGATTGTAGAAGTGGGTTTCCCCATCGAAGCAGCAATTGTTCGAATCGGTAAATCATAATAATAAAATAGTAAGATGACGTTTTTATATTCAGGTTTTAATGTAGCAAGTGATTCCGCTAAATCAAATGTAGGCTCTTCCACTTGATTCGATTCTAAAATGTATGTGATTGTTTCTTCGGGTAAAGTAATTATTTTTTTCTTCCGTTCTAATTCCTTGTAAGCGCAACGGATTAAAATTTTGATGAACCATGTGCTAAAGTAGGCAGGCTCCTTGAGTTGTGCAATTGCTAAATAAGCTTTGCAAGTGGCTTCTTGAAGTACATCTAATGTATCTTCTTTATGTTGCATATGGAGAAAGGCAATTTTATATAATTTCTCACCTTCACTTTTTAATAACTCCTCAAAAGCTAACTTGTCCCCATGAATAGCTTTAAAAGCTAGACGTTCCTTTTTATTATTCATGAGCTAACCTCCTTTCACTTATTAGAGCAAATAATTCTATTATAAAGTTTCAAAATCCAAAAAGAACTTTAGGAATATATAATGGACATTACACAATTAATTCAATGTCCATTTTTAATATTAGTACCGACGACAATTCTTTACATGCTTCATGCTTATTTTGCTTTCAAAGCACTTGATTCAGGACTATTCGAGATCTGATTCAAGTCGCTTAGTTTAAAAGCATCGCGCTTCATTTTGTTAGTTAAATTTTATGAAGAAGTACTCAAGCATGGCATTAAGGGTGTCAGCATTTATCGCATCCTACCTTATGTCCCATCGATAGTGTCCGAACGGGTGATTGCTCAAGAAACCAATAATGGTCCGGCTCAAGAGCATAATTTCGAAGACCAATCATCTAGTTCTTTTAATCTTTCTAAAACAAGCTCTTTACAGGAAATATATAATAATGCACATGCCGAAAAAGAAGCTTGTAAGGAATATATGAACGAATGGCAAGTGAGGCTGTACGATTTCCTGCACTCGATGCCGTTTTTAGACCAGCTGAAGGATGAGTCATACAAGTTAGTGTTGGCATCTCAGGTGAATAGTGTACAGACATTCCACCGTGCCAAAGAGGTTGTTTTTAATCTTGCTCGAAGATATAGCAAGCGGAACGTTAACTGTAACACGCACATTACGCGCAATATTTGTGGGGGCATATAAGGGTAAACTGGATAGATTGGATAAGCAGGCCAATACACCAGTTTCAGCTGTACACGAATACAGGGAGCGACCAGTACCTTTCTATAACTGGTTAGATGAACGCGAGGGTTATACACCAACTGTTAACAATGTTGTGGATAATAAATATTTGCCGAACTGGTTGGATTGATAGAAATCAAAAAAAGACCACCCGTAATCGAGTAGTCATTTGCTATTATTTATTATAAATTATCGTGAATTTTTATCCCACTTTTATCCCAACAATTATTTTGAGCATATTTTATAGTGGATTTGCACTTTCATAAATAGCCTATAAATGCTGTTGTATCAACGTTTATAAGCAAAGCCACATTGCCGTAGTTATTATAGAAAGTTTTAAACCACCACTCCTCAAAGTGGGTGTTCGCAAATGCTATCCTGTCTATCCTGAAGTCAAAAGAGTCCAGGCACGCCATTCCAGCATCGATGTAAAACTCCCTGTATAAGTATAAAGGTTAAAACTTAATATTCGTACGTACAACGTAGCCTTATTCATATAATATAACAACTTTTTGCTATGTGCAATAAAGTATGTTTTATAAAAAAAGTCAAATGATTTGAATGGATTTATTCGATATTATCCAAAGTAATTGGCGAATTTCCCTGGAATTGCAGGCTGTATTTACGTTGATAGTAGATGGATGCATAGCCTTCTTTTTTACCGTCGCGATTATCCATTTTTTCATCCATATAAACGGAAACCGTATCGTAGCGAATTTCATCTCTATCTAGCGCCGCCTGAATCTCTTGGACGGTATTCAAAAATTCCTCTTCTGTTTCGCCTTTATATAAAGGGAATTCGATTGAAATCGACGGGGCAACGATGACATTTACAGCAGGTGCCCATTCGGTTTGAGGAAACTGGTTGGGCACATCAATTGAGTAATATATGTTGCCGATTGGGAATGCCGTCAATAATTCTTTTACATATTGTGAACCTTGATCGCTCCAATCATTCGATTTTGTCTCATCCCTCGAATCATAATGCATCGTTTTTGTTTGAATCGTATTGGGCAAGTATTTAGGGCCTACTTCAAATGTATATGTCCAATTGTTAGGAGATTCGTAAAAAGTTACATCGAAAGTATAGGCATTGAATTTAAAATTGTAAAAACCTTTATCAAATTGAAAGTCCGCATCTGGATAATGCTCGGATAAATAATCTTTTAAAGTCGATTTCGCAATTTGTTTTGAAATGAAATTGCCATTGAATTCGTTGTACCCGAAAAGCACGGAACTTGTAATTACAAACGCCAAAAATATGGAAAGCCATTTTTTCATGCCGCATCCTCCTTTTTAAATGCTTGAATGAGTAGTTTGACAACGAGTATCCCGAGAACGGTAAAAAGTGTATGAATGAAAGCTGTCCAAACACCACCTGAAACGCTGTTCATCACAAGTGAAGCGGTAGAGGAATAGTGTGTTATTTGATCCGCATACCATTTCGAATAGGAGCCGTAAGAAGCGATCGCTGCGTAAATTGTCCAAATAAAGATTGGTACGAATGCCAATAATAGTGTAAGGATTATGTGGCGATAAAAGTAAAAAGTCACAATTCCCAAAATAAAATAAGACAAAATAAACGCAAAGCTTTCGTTTAATAATGAAGTATTCATGGCAAAAGCAAAGGAAAGTATGACAAATACAAGCTGATAAATTGTTAATTTTAAATGTGCGTGCTGAATCATTTTTGCAGCTGCTTTTTTAGGCGGCGTGAGCGGCGGCAAAGCTTCCATTTCGATTGAAGTAAGTTTTTTGCAATTGGGGCAGCTTGCTAAATGCTGTTCAATCCATTGCTTTGTTTCGGTTTGGACAAGATTTTCTTCATATAAAGGCAACAAATCCTCGGCAATTTTACATGAATTCATGATAACTCCTCCTCTCGCTGCAGCTTGATTTTTTGACGGTGAAAATTGACGCGCACATAGTTTTCGCTTAGCCCCAGCAACTCTCCGATTTCCTTGAAACTCAATTCACCAATAATCCGGAGCAGCACAATATCCTTAAACGGCGGATCGAGCTTTCCAATTTTTGATAGGAGCCGTTTTGATTCATCTTGTAGTTCGACGAGTTGTTCGGGTGTAAATAACTTTGTTGGCGGTTGGGCTTCCATTTTCTTCACTAAACTTTTCTCATAATGTTTTTTGCGATAATACTTTTTCAATAAGTTGTTTGCAATGTGAAAAAGCCACGTCGAGAGGGCTGCTTCACCGCGATATGTATGAATGGATTTTGCCGCTTCGTAAAAAACATCCTGTGTCAAATCTTCTGCGATGGCTGAATTGGATGTTTTAATGAAGAAATAGGCGTAAATTTTTGGCTGGAGCTCCCGGTAAATTTGTGCTAACACATCCACTCAGTTCACCTCACAAAATAGTTTTCATCATTATAGTACCTTCAAAATAGAATTCGTTACAAAAAAACAAAATAAAAAAGCCTTCCTTATAAATCGGAAGCCTTCTATTGTTAATCTGTATGCTGCTGTAAAATGTTCTCCGTTAATAGCGCGATATCAATAACTGTTTTTTCGGCAACAACATCCGCTAAAATTTCGTTGCGGAAATATGCAACAGACACCGGCAAATCAATCAGCAGTAATTTATTCAACGCATTTTCGTACATGTGAACGAATTCCTTATCTGTATTGCCGCGCTTAAGCTCAGCAAAGGATTCGTAAAACTGGTCGAGCTTGTCGGCGAATTCAAGCAAGCGGCCTTCAATCGTCTCGTCCTTCCCTTCCTTCATGCGGTCAAAGAAAACATCTTGCAGATCAGGTGGTATTTCTGCCCTTATAAATTTTTCCATCATTTTTTCTTCGACATGTGCAAGCATTTGCTTTAATTCAATACTTGCATGTTTGACAGGTGTTTTAATATCCCCGATGAACACTTCGGCAAAATCGTGATTAATCGTTTTTTCGTATAATGCTTTCCAATCGATTGTACTGCCTGCACGTTCTTCCAATGTCGCAAAAAACATCGCATATTGCGAAACTTTCCATGAATGGGCTGCAACATTATGCTCTTCAAATTTGAAACGGCCCGGACAGCGAATGATGCGTTCTAAATCATTCAAACTTGTAAAAAACGTATGGATACCTATAAAAATCACTCCTTCTGTGAGAATATCCTTATTGTATTATTAGTTATACCCGAAAAATGTATTTTTAACAGGGTTTAACGAAATATTAACGTACAGTTTACATAAAAGAGAGGCAAGCAGCTTCCGATAAAAGCTGCGATTTCTAATATAATATGAAGATTTTCTGAAAAGCGTCGAAGTTTCTTGAGTATGATGCTGAAAGTTTTAATAACACGCTTCAACTTTCAAATAAAAAAAAAAGTCCTGCTCCAAAACAGAAAAACGCTCATTGAAGCTGAATTCATGAGCGTTTTTCCTTTTGCAACTAAGCTTGGACGTCGATCATTTGTCCTTTGTAAGGGTGGGCTGCAGGAGCTGATTGTGGCTGCGGCAAATCTTCCATCATTCGAACAACACTTGCTGCACCAGTGTTCATGGCTTTGTCTAAAATGCTCATTTGCAGCGTTTGTTGTAACGAAGCAAGCTGAGCCGACATCATCGAGTTGATTTCCATTGTCATCCCTCCTTTTCTTTAATATCGACAAAGCTCGAAAATATTGATGGTGAAGAAAAAATTGTAATGTGATTGAAATGAAAATCCCAATCATTATTTGCTTTTTTATTGCTCTCCCGCAAATAAATGATAGCTCCATGTATAATTCGCTTCAATATTAGTAATAATTATCCAAAAGGTTTGAAACATGCTTGTAATAGACGGATTATGTTAGCGTCATAAAATTGCAATATGTTTGAGGTAAAGTTGTGACAGAGTAAAAATGAGTTGAATTTATTTACGAAGAATACGGAGGGAACGAAAATTGAAGCGAAAGAAAATAATAGCATTTGTATTGGCGGGAATTTTCGCCACAAGCGGATTTGCTCTAACAGAAGCATCTGCCGCCGCATATACTATCCAATCCGATGATACACTTTACAAAATCAGTAAACAATTTGATACGACCGTTGATGCTTTAAAAGAAATGAACAATTTAATGGGGGATTTAATTTATCCAGGTGATATATTGGAAATTAGCCGCGAGGAACAAATATATACTATTGAACAAGGAGATACATTATATAGAATTGCCATGGAACATGATATTACTGTAGATCAATTGCAAGCATGGAATGATTTAAATTCAGACTTGATTTATGTAGGAGATCCACTCGTTGTTTCGGGACCGTTAGAAGAAGTTACGTTTAATGGGGTGAAAAGTGCTTCGAGTGAAACGGACTGGATACAGCCAGAAACGGACTTCCCGACAAACTCGGCTACGGATTCCAATGTTTCAAAAACGATGACAGTAGAAGCAACAGCATATACTGCCTATTGTGAAGGATGTTCCGGCACAACAGCGAATGGTACAAATTTACGTGCTAATCCAAATCTGAAGGTGATTGCGGTAGACCCGCAAATAATTCCTTTAGGGACAAAAGTTTGGGTGGAAGGTTATGGGGAAGCCATCGCCGCTGATACAGGCGGAGCAATTAAAGGCAATAAAATCGATGTTTTCATTCCGAATCTAGATGGTGCCTATGAATGGGGCCGCCGCACTGTAACGATAAAAATTTTAGATTAATAATTAAGGGACCACTCATTTTTGGGTGGTTTTTTGTATAATCGTCCCTCCTTTTTGAAATACTAGCGTCAAGGAGGGATATTGTGCGAATTATAAGCTTATTCGTATGTGTGCTGCTATTAAGCGGATGTAATTTCTTTCAAAAGGAGAAAATACCAGTAAGTGCACCTGAAGTATTATCCGCAAAGGCGCTTATGTATGATACGAAGGAAAAATTGATTGGGGAGATTATTTTCAAAGAGACGAGTAAAGGTGTCGAATTAACAGCTGTTTTAAATAGTTTAGCGCCTGGCGACCATGGAATCCATTTACATGAGGTAGGGAAATGCGAGCCGCCAAGCTTCGAATCTGCAGGAGCGCATTTTAATCCAACGAAAAAGCAGCATGGAGTGGAAAATCCTTTAGGGCCGCATGTAGGAGATTTGCCGAATATTACCGCAGATGAAACAGGCGAAGTTCAGTTGAATTTTGTAACAGCTGATTTCACCTTAAAAAAGGGCGAAAAAAATTCTCTGTTCGATGAGGATGGCACGTCCATAGTTATTCATGAAAAAGCAGATGATTACAAAACAGATCCGGCAGGCAATTCAAGTGCCCGCATCGCTTGTGGCATAGTTGAATAGCATTCCGCCCGATTGAATTAATAAAAAGTAAAGACATTGTCATGTACGGTTCAATACATGACAATGTCTTTTTAATTAGAGAGGAAAGGGTGATTTTTTTAATAAAATATTTCTATTTATTATTATGCAGTTTAATATACTTATTGAATAATAGGTATATTTAGAGTCTTTTAAACTTAGCGCAATATGGACTTTTATAGCATTTTTTTGATTTTACTAGAATAATAATATTATCTAAATAGTGTGACTTTTACAATATTAATTGACTTTTGAATATTTATGTATGTAAAATGAATCCATATTAAGGTGTGAGGGGGAATTATGATGTTTAAGTCCAAAAAAATGCTTTTCGCATTACTTCTGGGTGCATTGATGCTGGTTTTAGCAGCTTGCGGCGGAAAAGATGAAGAGTCATCAACAACTGATAAAGGCTCTGGCTCAGGAGATGCGACAACAGATGCAGATTTTGGGAAAGTAGACTTTTTAAGTATTTTAACAGGGGGGACGCAAGGGACTTACTATCCACTAGGAGGTACATTTGCGGATTTAATTACAACTGATACAGGCGTAAAAACGACTGCTGAAGTATCACAAGCTTCAGCTGCAAATATGACAGCATTAGCGGCAGGCGATGGTCAAGTTGCTTTCGTTCAAACGGATATCGCGTATTATGCGACACAAGGCACTTTAATGTTCGAAGGGGAAAAAATTGACTCTGTAGTGGCATTGGGCGCTTTATATCCAGAAACGATTCAATTAGTAACATTGGCGGATTCAGGCATTAAAACATTTGCTGACTTAAAAGGCAAAAAGGTTTCTGTAGGTGCACCAGGCTCTGGTACGTACGCAAATGCTGAGCAATTATTGGAAATTCACGGACTATCAATCAAAGACGATATTCAAGCGCAAAACTTGGATTTCGGTGAATCGACAGATGGTATTCAATCAGGACAAATCGATGCAGCATTCATTACTGCGGGTTATCCTACAGGTGCTGTAGAAGCTTTAAATGCGACAAATGGTGTATACATCGTGCCGGTTGAAGCAGACAAGGCAGAAGAATTAATCGCTAAATACCCATATTATGCGGTAGATAATATTCCGGCGGGCACATATGGCTTGGAATCTGAAGTTCCAGCTGTATCTGTAGGGGCGATGTTGGCAGTTCAAAAGGATCTTCCAGAAGATTTAGTGTATGCAATGACAAAAGCAATCTATGACAATACAGATAAAATTGGCCATGCAAAAGGCGAGTTCATTAAAGCTGAAACAGGCCTGGACGGAATCGGTATTGAAGTACACCCAGGTGCACAAAGATATTTTGATGAAGTGAAGTAAGTAGTAACAAAAAGCAAGGGCCTCTGTTGCAAAAATGCTACAGAGGCCTTTTATGTATATGTCTTGTTATATGTACAGTCTGATTTTGAGCGAGGGATTTAGATGAAAAAATGGGTTGTTATCATCCTTGCTTTATTCTTCATTGTTCTTTTCTTTATTCCTTTTGAACGTAGTATAACTTTTACAAAGACAAGGATTGAAAACCCGGTAAAATTCTTTTTGCCGCTGAAAAATGAAGAGACGTTTCAATTGATCTTCACACACTCGATTCATTTAACGGATGTGGTGGAAAGTTACCGAGTTCTTCCGGCAGACGAATTTCAATTATTATCAATGGAGTATTCCGATGTTGCAATTGGAATGCCGGGTTATGCAGAGGAAGGTCAAACACTTCAATATGAAGATGGTATTTATACACTTCGATATACAGATGCAAAATTAAAGGAATTCACGTTACATATTGGGGATGTCGAATATAAATTAAATCTTGAGCATAAAGGGAAAAGCATCCCTTTAAAAGAACATTTAATACGAGGATCGTCATATGTGGTGGCAGTGGAAAAATTGTCTTTCTATGACAAAATGAAAGGAGTCGACTTGAATGACTGACAAAAAAGCTGCAGCAAATGCAGAGAGCTTGCATGAAGGGCTTACACAAGAACAACAGCAGGAATTACTGGAAAAATACGATATTGAATCAAATCAGCGCAGCCCGCAAAATGTGATGAAGTATATCATTTATTTTGGTTTGCTTGCATTTACACTGTTTCAAGTATATACGGCGATATACGGGCAGTTTCCGGCACAAATTCAGCGAACGGTCCACTTAGGGTTTGCGTTGACATTTGTATTTTTATTATTCCCGGCAAGCCGTAAGCTTTCAAAACGCTCAATCCCGTTTTATGACTATATTTTAGCGCTTATTGCTATTTTTGTAGGGAGCTATTGGGTGCTTAATTATGAACGTCTTGTGCAAAGTCTAGGGAAGTTGGAAACAATGGATTTTTATGTAGGACTTTTAGCGATTATTCTAGTACTGGAAGGGGCACGACGGGCGGTAGGTTTACCGATTGCCATTATTGCAGGTCTGTTTTTGCTTTATGCATTTTATGGTCGATATATGCCGGACTTTATGGCACACCGTGGTCAAAGCTTGGATAGTATTGTTAATTTAATGTACTTCTCAACAGATGGTATTTTAGGTACACCGTTAGCGGTATCTTCAACATTTATTTTTGCGTTCCTTTTATTTGGAGCGTTTCTTGTAAAGACAGGTGTAGGGGAATACTTCAATGATCTAGCGATTTCGATTGCCGGAAAATTAACAGGCGGTCCTGCCAAAGTGGCGATTTTCTCATCTGCACTTCAAGGTACGATTTCAGGGAGTTCTGTAGCGAACGTAGTAACTTCAGGGTCATATACGATTCCTATGATGAAACGCCTTGGCTACAATAAGAACTTCGCAGGTGCGGTAGAGGCATCAGCATCCACTGGCGGACAATTAATGCCTCCGATTATGGGGGCGGCCGCTTTCCTGATGGTTGAATTTATCGGCCGTGGAGTAACATACTGGGATATTGCAAAGGCTGCAGCGATTCCGGCGGTTTTATATTTCGCGGGAATTTGGATTATGACGCATTTTGAAGCAAAGCGATTAGGTTTACGCGGTTTGACGGACGAAGAAATGCCAGATCGCTCGCATGTTTTTAAGAAAATCTATTTACTGCTTCCGATTGTATTGATTATTGTTCTTATGATGTCAGGCACGCCAGTAATCCATGCTGCCCTTTATGGGATTCTGTCATGTATTGTTGTAGGGTTCATTAATCCTGATGTGAAATTTGGCATTAAAGAAATTATTGATGGAATGGTTGAGGGAGCACGTTCAGCACTGGCGGTAGCTGCTGCAACTGCTTGTGCGGGTATCATTGTAGGCGTTGTTGTAAAAACAGGTCTAGGGTTATCGTTGGCAAATAGTTTAGTGAAGTTAGCAGGTGGCAGCATTATTATTACATTATTCTTCGTAATGATTGCCTCGCTTATTTTAGGGATGGGTGCGCCTACGACAGCAAACTATGTTATTACATCGACAATTGCTGCTCCGGCTATTATTGCATTATTAGCTCCGGATATGCCGGCAAGTGCTGCACCGCTTATCGTTGTTTTATCAGCGCATTTCTTCGTATTCTATTTTGGAATTATCGCGGATATCACTCCGCCAGTAGCGCTGGCCGCCTTTGCAGCATCGGGTATTTCAGGCGGAGATCCGATTCGGACAGGTGTGAACTCTGCTAAATTAGCGATTGCTGCTTTCATCATTCCTTATATGATTGTATTCTCACCGGCATTGCTAATGATCGATGTAACGATTTGGCAAATTATTTGGGTAGTATTCACAGCGTTAATGGGTATGATTGCAATAGGTGTAGGGGTTATCGGATATTGGTATCGCCCTATTAACTGGTTGGAACGTATTGTTCTATTAGCTTCAGGATTAGCGATGATTTACCCAGAATCATTATCGGATACTATTGGATTGATCGTATTTGGTATAATGTTTGTTATTCAATGGATGACAAAAAATAAAGGAAGCGGTCCAAAAGTGGCGGTTTCATAAAATATAAAAGAGCTTCTGATATTCATTATCAGTTGCTCTTTTATTTATCTCAATAATAGATAGGTTTTATGCTTATTATGCATATAAGGCATTTATAAGTTGATTTTTCTGAAGTGACTTTGTATTATTTAAATTAATTAAAAATTCTGGCAAAGGAAGGGGGAGGGTGATGACTATTCTAAAATCGATGTTTGAAACGTATTTATTTGATGAGGAAATGGAATATGAAGCAGGGGAACAGCAAGAGGCAGCTGAAAAAGAAGAATATACACAATATCCGAACGGTTTTTTCACAAGCTTATAAAGGAGTTTTTATAATGCAGAAGTATACGAACACATTACGGTGTTTATCCAACATAGCAGGTTGGATAAACACTGTTTTTAATTTTTTAGGCGGTAATAATGCAGAATATAAAAATTGTACTGTATAATAGAAATATTAAATAATATTCGAGGTGCGTTTCATGTTAGCGGTTAATTCGACGGAGCAAATGATTTTTGACTGGTTTCAGTATTTCCATGCAAATCCTGAGGTAAGCTGGAAAGAAGTAAATACGACAACCAAATTAGCAGAAATTTTGGATAATATGGGCGTGAAATATAAAAAATTTGATGATGTGACTGGCCTTGTTGCTGAAATAGGCAAGGGCAGCGAGACAATCGCAGTTCGTGCGGATATTGATGCACTTTGGCAAGAAGTTGACGGTGTGATGCAGGCGAATCATTCTTGTGGACATGATGCAAATATATCAATCGTTTTAGGTGCGCTCTATGCATTGAAGAATGAATCATTGACGAAGCGGATCCGTTTTATTTTCCAGCCTGCTGAAGAAACAGGCGGGGGGGCGCTGGCGATGATTGAGCGTGGCGTCATGGAAGATGTAACCCATTTATTCGGTGTTCATTTACGCCCAATTGAAGAGCTGCCTTTGGGGAAAGTAGCGCCTGCGATTTATCACGGTGCAGCCGCTTTTTTAACCGGCACAATTACAGGGATCGATGCACATGGCGCTCGTCCGCATCAAGGGAACAATGCGATTGATGTTGTCGTGGCAATTCAGCAAATGCTAAAAAATATTCATATTGATCCATTTGAAGTATATTCAGCAAAGCTGACGAAAATCGTAGCAGATGGCGGCAGTGTGAATATTATTCCTGGCAATGCGAGCATTTCAATCGATGTACGTGCACAAAAAAACGAAGTCTTAACCCAAATACAGAGCTATGTGGACAAAGGCTTAAAACAAATTGCGGAATTGTTCAAGATAGATGTCGCATGGGATTGGCTTGATGTAACACCAGGTGCGGAAGTATCGGCGGAAGCGGCAGCATTGGCAGAGCGTTCGATTGTCGAAGCCCTTGGAAAAGAGAGTTTAGCACAAGCAGTTATTACGCCTGGAAGCGATGATTTCCATTTTTACACGATTAAAAAACCTGAGTTGAAAGCTACGATGATTGGTGTCGGTGCGAATCTTGGACCAGGGCTGCATCATCCGAAAATGACGTTCGATGCAAAGGCATTGCTTGATGGAGCTAAAGTAGTAACGACAACATTGAAAAACAGCGCAATGAAATAAGAAAGTAGGACGATGCTATGAAGTTTGTAGCATCTTTTTTTGTTCGGATGGTGCTAGGTCGGGGGAAAGGTTCTGCAGGTAACTGGAGCTGCTGCTTGGTGTTTTTATTAGCAAGTGCCGTGCGAAAAGTAGAAAGTTTAGCGCCGGAAGTAGAACATTTATAAAGGAAAGTAGAAACTAATGCCCGGAAAGTAGAATGAATCGC
>NZ_JBQCJW010000004.1:11418-179584 GCF_051967575.1 Solibacillus silvestris | reverse complement strand
CTAAAAAGTAGAAGTCGGTGTTTTTATTAGCAAGTGCCGTGCGAAAAGTGGAAAGTTTAGCGCCGGAAGTAGAACATTTATAAAGGAAAGTAGAAACTAATGCCCGGAAAGTAGAATGAATCGCCCAAAAAGTAGAAGTCGGTGTTTTTATTAGCAATTGCTGCGCGAAAAGTAGAAAGTTTAGCGCCGAAAGTAGAACGTTTTTAAAGGAAAGTAGAAACTAATGCCCGGAAAGTAGAATGAATCGCCTAAAAAGTAGAAGTCGGTGTTTTTATTAGCAAGTGCCGTGCGAAAAGTGGAAAGTTTAGCGCCGGAAGTAGAACATAACACATAGAAAGCAGGACTCTGAACCCTGAAAAATGAAGTATTAGAAAAATTGCACCGGATATTAGAAAATCGGTAATACTTATTAGCCGAACGGAGACATATATTTGAACATCTCCTTTCTTTATTAGCACATTGGCTTTCTTTATTAGAAACTCAATAACTTATTAGCACTTTCTAAGTTTTATTAGAAAAAGTAAGCTATATATTAGCCCCCCCCCCCCGCCCTTGCAAGTCTGGGCACCTCCGCACCTCAACCAAATAAAAAAGTGCCGTGATTATCAACGACACTAAAAAAAACAAGCCCTACAAACTCTATTTCATCGGACAAAAACCGCAAGCCAATAAACCGGGGATATCTTTCGAGAAGCAGCAGCTTTTTCGCACAGGTTGATTAATAAGAGAAGAAGGGCTTTTCCCGCCAGTATAATTTAAAAATAGGGATTTGTCCGAAAAGTAGCGCCAAATATCTTTCCCCTCGAGCAATTCCAAATCATCAAAAGCGCGATCAGCCAATGCCGGGTTTTCGAGCAAAGTGTGATAGTGCCACAGCATATAGCCAAAAATATTTTCCCATAAAATAAGCGGCGAAATTGATGTTGTTTTGCGTAGTTGTCCAATAATGACGGACGTCTTGTATAAAATATCTGTCATGGCACGTTCGCGCTCATCATCTTCCACATAGCGGAAATCATTTGGATTAATATACATGCCAAGCGTATGAATACCATACTCTTTAATAATCGCGAAACGAAGATCTTCAGGCTTGCCATCCCAAATTTCATCATAGGTTGTCAGCATATAAAACTGCATCGCAACAAACATGCCATAGCGACGGCCGAAATGGGAGATTGCCGCTGTTTCGGTTGCAGCATTTGTAATTCCCATCATTAAATTCCGGAAATCCGTCAAATAAAAATCTTTATGTAAATTGGCCAATGTGAATAATGGGCGTTCCGGTTCCTCAGTAAAAATGCTGTATGAATTCAATTGACGTACTTGATCGTATGAAAGTGCAGGCATTCCAATCACCTTTTCTTAAAAATTGTTTATCTTTACTATAACATTACTCTTCCCAAACAAGGTGAAAAACGCTAAAATAAACAAAACATATAAGTAAGGTTGGTTTTAGTGGCTGATATAATTGCTATTCCAAGACCGTTAGTCCGAGTGAATCAATGGACTATATTTTTATCTATTATTTTCACATGGGTGACAGGGGAATATTGGCTATTGGCTATTCCATTAATTGCAAATTGCTCGGGATTTTTGCAGGGTTCAATCCAATTACGCGATTGGCGAAAATATTTTTGATGAAGGATTTGAAAACGTATATTCCTGAAGATGGGGAACAGCAAAAATTTAATTCGAAGATTGCGAGCATTTGTTTAGCGGCTGGATTATTAGGATTTATATTTCATGTTCCAGTCATCGCCTATAGCTTTACGATTATGGTGGCCGTTGCCTCATTTATCGCGATTTTAGGATTTTGCATAGGCTGCTTTATCCATTTCCAATTACGCCGATTTTTAAAAAACTTTTAAAATATTTTGGAAATGTATTGACAATGATACTGATAATCATTATCATTATTATTGTAGCAAGAGCTTATTTGTAATACAGTACAAATAAGTCTGGGCTAACTGCTTTCTCCAGGAGTTCGTTAGCTCAGGAATAGCGTTCTAAACCCCCTCATTTAGAATGTAAGTTTGGCAATATGCCAGACGATGAGTTTTTCACCCTTTATATTTTTCTTCTAGTTTTTCTTCCTTTTTGGAAGACCCGTTGCCCGTGTCTCAATTAGATACGGGTTTTTTTGTGCATAAAACAATCCCGGAAAAAAATTTTGAAACTTATTTTGGATTTCTCCGTCTGTACGTTGCTTAAATGAAAAGCTGACGGAGGAAATTATGAAAAAGTTTATTACTGTAGGGGTATTCGCTGTATGTGTAATACTGCTGACAATTGAATATATAAGCTCAAGTCAAATTATTGAACGGGCAGTTGCAAACGAAAGGGAAGCGGTGCTGGCGAATAATGAAATCCAACTTGAACAAGCAACCCATCTATTTGAAAAAGTAATTATGCTAAAGGAAGCTCAGCCAATTTACATAAAAGGAACTGCGCTCGTTGAAATTGGCGCAGTACAGCCGAGTGCTTCCTTTGCGATAGTAGGAGAAGACGAGCTGTACTATGAACTGCGGTTCGGGAAAATATCAGCCTTTATAAAAAAGGGAAGTGCAATCATAGAAAAACGGCAGCTTAAAGCATTGGTGAATACAGAAGTAGCCAATTCGATTAAAACGAAGCAAGAAGTTACAGTCTATGAAGAAATGAGCTTTAACAGCGGAAAAATAATGCAGCTTGCACAAGGTTTCCGTTATCCGGTCGTAGGGAAGCTTGGTGATTGGTTTGTCATAAAAGTTGGAGAACGAGCTGGCTATATACATAGACAATCAGCGGAAATAGATGAAGGAATCCCGGTTTTAGTGTATCATCATATTTTACCGAAAGAAGAGATGATGACAGAGGCGAGTACTGTTTCTGCACAATCCTTTGAGCAGCAGATGAACTATTTAGCCGACGAACAGTTTGAAACAATCACGACAGCACAACTATACGATTATTTGGAAGGGCGCATAATATTGCCTATTGATTGTGTGCTTATCACTTTTGATGATGGCTTATTATCGACGAAGGAATATGCGTATCCGGTTTTAAAAGAGCATGGCTTTACAGCGGTGCAGCATATTATCTCTTCCCGGACGACCCGTTTTGAAGGAGCCCAGGTTTTTAATAGCGAAGGACCGCTCCAATTTTTCACCGAATATGAGATGCAGCAATTGGCCGATGTGTTTCAGTACGAGGCACATACACATAATCTCCATCAATTAAATGGCGAAACGGGTCTTGCTGTCGGGCTGGAATATTCATCGGCTGAAATTGCAGCAGATTTACAGCTCAATGTCGCAACACTTAAAAACGCGACATCTTTAGCATATCCTTTTGGGCATTATAATGAGGCGATGATTGCGGCGATGAAGGAAGTTGGATTGCTGATCGGCTTTACGACAACTGAAGGGTATGCGAATATGCAGCAATCAAACTATAAAGTAAATCGTTTCGGCATGACAGAAAACAAAACATTTGAGCAGTTCACTTCCTATGTAAAGGGGGTGCGCTGAATATAAAGAAAGCAAGAAGGTGTTGACACTTACATGAAAGATTTTGATGCGGTAATGGACGAGCACTCACGCTATTTAGTGCGCATTGCTTATTTGTACGTGAAAAATTGGGCTACCGCCGAGGATATCGTACAGGAAGTATTTGTGACATACTTTCAAAAGAGCGACCAATTCCGCAGTGAATCGTCCTTAAAAACGTATTTGACGAAAATGACCGCCAATCGTGCAAAAGATTATTTACGTTCATGGAAGCATAAAAAAGATATGTTTTTCGATACCGTTTTTGCTCAAACAAAAGGTTCGGATGAAGAAGTAATACAAAAAGAACAGCTTGCATCCCTTGAACAAAAGTTATTCCGGCTACCGCTGAAGTATCGGGAACCACTCATCTTATATTATTATGACGAACAGTCGATTGCACAGATTGCATCGTATTTACAGCTCAATGAAAATACAGTGAAAACCCGATTGCGGCGAGCGAAGCAACAACTGAAAGAGTTTTTTAATGAAGAGGAAATGGAGGTATGATAGATGGATCCATTTAAAAAGCAGCTGGATGACTTGATGGGCGATACAAGCTTGCAGGAAAGCCACATAAAAAAGCGTGTCAAAGAAGATTTGACTCTACGAAAGACGCAGCGCTCATGGCATGTGCAAGCAGTTACGGCAGCAGTTGCCGCAGTTGCCGTATTCCTCTTTATGACGGCGGTTCCTTTTACGCAAAATTCGGCAAATGAAGGGCGTGGCGTCCCATATGATCCACTTGATGATTTAGCGCAAATAGCCACACTTCAAAAAACGAAGAAGCTTTCAACAATCCATTATGAATCGTTTGCACAGCTACCAGTGCTCGATCGCTTAACGGATTTGCAATATGTTGATAATGAAGAGTTTACTTTTGCAGGGAAAGAAGGGCTTTATCATACTGTTATTGAGCGGCAGGAAAATCTGTTCGATGAAGCGGTATATGAAGCAGGGGATGCTGTACGGACGATGACAAATACGAGCAGTCATTTGCCGATCTATGAAAATGCCTATTATGAGGTTATTGCTGTACCGGGAGACCGTGTCGTTTTGCAGAACGGCAAATTAACGGTAAACGGGAAACCTGTCAAATCGGAACTGATGGAATTGTATGAGGAAAACGGCAATACGATTGCAGGGGGCTATGACCAGCTTTTAAATGCACGCGAGTACTTTTTGGTAAATCATTTCCCGGCCGAAAATACATTGCAAGCAGGGGCTATTACAGCTGTGCATAAAATTTATGGCCAAGTAGTCGGACTGGCTGAGGAAAATACGACGGAATCGATTTATTTCGGATTGGCAAACGACTACACACCAGAACAATATTTTGATCTTTATTTATACGACCAAATTTTTGGGGATGGCATGATTAGCGAAAGATTATCCGCTGGAGACATTTCATTTCCGTACGTCAATCGTTTAGGTGAACTATTTTTGGAAGCATCCTACCGAAGCGTCACATATGTGTCGGAAACAGAAGTGGACATTCGCTACCAGTATGGTCGTGAAGGTGTGGGGGAATATAAATTTAAAATGTACAAAGATCCGGCAGGCTTTTGGCAATGGGGATTATAATAAAGAGGGCAGGGACTTCATTGTCACTGCTCTCTTTCATTTTTCAGCTAAAATAATGAAATGATAGCATATCGCATGATGAGATATAGTGCCGTCACCGTCCAAATTACCGGACCAAAACATTTCCGCCTGCTTATGCAAAAGCGGTGCAGCGTCTACTTTTGCACCGGGGCATTCGATATTTGCGGCTCACAAGATGTGTGTCGTCGGAGTCATATAACATGGACATGGCGTTTATGAACTGTCAGACTGGATGGGCGCTTTAGCACTTCTGTTACTAACAAGCACCGTATGATAACTATGTAACAGCATACCGACAATAATGATAGCCAAACCTATTAAAGCAATCGGCTGCGGCAAAGGTACACTAAGTAAAACCATCTCGCCGGCCATTGCAAAAAGCACTTCCGTTGATTGTGTCGCTTCCACGGCCGCAAGTTTTCCTTGGTCATGCTGTACGCGTTCCGTAGCAATGAAGAATAATACAGTTGCAATAACGCCGGAAGAAATAGCGACAAGGAGAGATTGATAAATTTGGCTCGCCGATGGTAAACCAACTGTAAATAAAGCATAGATGGCGAGCAGTATCCATGCTGGCAAAGAAGCGATAGTCATGCCGAGCACACGCTGAAACGAATCGATTCTACCTCCGCAAAGCTCCATCATTTTCCGGTTGCCGAGCGGGTAGGCAAATGCAGCGACCATAACAGGAATAATTCCGAGAAGCAGGCTTTTTGTCGAAACTGTCTGTGCTTGTGGAATTTGGATCATTAATATTCCGATTAAAATAACGCTTGAAATCCCAAGAGAAATGAGCGGAATCTTCGCACGTACTTTTTTCCCTGCAATTGTTGAAATAAACAGCGGCGCCAGCAATACGCCTGCTACTATTGTAAATTGCCAAGTGCCTGAAACGAGCCAGCCTGGTCCGAACGCCGCGGCAAATGTAAGTGGTGCATAAAATAATACGAAGCCAATGAAGCTCCATAAAATCCATGCACTTGGGCTTTGCTTCATTTCACTCGATAAAATGCGAAATCCGCCTTTTCCCCGAATGGCTACTATGGCGATTAAGAAAGGCAGCATAAAGAAGTAGCGAAGGGAAGAACTCCAAAGCCAGCTACCACCTTCCAATTCCATCGAATGGTTCAAAACGAATGTAACGGCAAAAAATAAAGCGGCTAAAATGCCGATAAGTATTTCCTTCATTTCACACCTCCTGAATAAAATCAATTACACCTTGATGAATACGTTTGAATAAGCGGAATTTTCCGTCTATTAAGTATACAAAAAAATGGGGCGAAATCAATCGCCCCCATCAAATTTTCCGTTATTTAGCTGCGCTGTTCAAAAAGCTGCACGATTTCAATAATGACTTCTGTTGCTTTTTCCATCGTTTCAGCTGAGACGAATTCGTATTTGCCGTGCATATTTTCGCCGCCCGCAAAAATATTCGGTGTTGGCAAGCCCATGTAAGAAAGCTGGGAGCCGTCTGTACCACCGCGGATCGGTTCTACAATCGGCGTGATATCAAATTTTGCAAAGGCGTCCTTAACGATATCGACAATTTCCATAACGGGCTCGATTTTTTCGCCCATATTGTAATATTGATCTTCTATTGCAACTGTTATTGCATCTTCACCGTATTTTGCCTGCATCTCTTTGCCGACCTTTGCCATATACTCCTTTTTCTCTTCGAATTTTGGACGGTCATGGTCACGGATAATATAAGACATTGTAGACTCTTCAATGCCGCCGTTAAAATGCATTAAATGGATAAAGCCTTCATAGCCGTCCGTCTTTTCGGGAACAGCATCTTTCGGCATTGCATTTTGGAACTCAATAGCCATCGTAATCGAGTTGACCATTTTATTTTTTGCTGAACCTGGGTGGATATTCGTCCCGCGGGTTGTTACTTTTACGCCCGCAGCATTGAAGCTTTCATATTGCAATTCGCCTAGCGGACCTCCATCCAATGTGTATGCATAGTCGGCATTGAACTTTTCGACATCGAACTTGTGCGGACCACGCCCGATTTCTTCATCTGGTGTAAAGGCTATACGGATTTTCCCGTGCTTAATTTGCGGATTGTTTACTAAGTATTCCATCGCCGTCATAATTTCCGCGATGCCCGCTTTATCATCTGCACCTAATAATGTATTGCCATCTGTCGTTATCAATGTTTGACCAACATAGTTTTTCAAATTCGGGAAATAGTCAGGAGCCATCACTAAGCCGTTTTTTAATGTAATCGCTTCACCGTCATAGTTGTCGATGCGCTGTGGCTGCACATTTGTCCCTGTGTAATCGGACGTCGTATCAACATGTGCCAAAAAGCCGATTGTCGGTACATCTTTGTCTGTATTCGATTCAAGTGTTGCGAAAAGGTAGCCGTTTTCGTCCAATGTGATATCTGTTAAGCCGATATCCGCCAATTCATCTTTTAATACGTTTAATAAATCAAATTGTTTCATTGTAGAAGGTGTTGTGTTTGAGTTGAAATCTGATTGTGTGTCGATTTTTGCATAGCGAACTAATCGTTCAATTACTTTTTCTTTCATATGAAAAAGACCCCCTAAATACATATTGCTTTTATTGTACACTCTTTATTTCGGTTTTTGAACTAATTTTGAAGTATTGGGCAATACTAAGCATTAAGAAAAATTGCGCTGCGTAATATGTGAACATGATGAGCTCATGTGAATAGGCGACATCCAGCATAAAACGGTTGATCGCCAATATTGAATCAGACGCGATAAACAGCATGGCCCCGATAATGGCAAAAGAGCTTCCCGTCCGAAACGAAGTCCACCCCATCATTAATATGACTACAATATAAGCCGCAACAGCAATGGCCAATACAATATCGCCCTTTTGCACGAGACTGCCGGCAATCCAAAACATCATGATCGCTCCATATAGCAATAAAATGACTTTTGCATAAATCGGCGTTTTCGCGGTGTTTGCTGAACGGAAAGCAAAAATATAAAAAATATGGCCTGTCAGGAAAAAGCACAGCCCGATGATGAACCATTGCAATGTATAATCGCCAATTGCACAGAAGATTAAACCGATTGAGATGAGCCAATAGTAGGTTGATTTAACAGGAATTTTCGTCAAAAATGCCAGCGTGATCAATAAAACCATCGGCAATAGCTTGAAAACCATTTTGAGCGAACTATCGATTGTGTGAAAAAAGAACACATAATATATTCCGAGCCCCAAAAATAATAAAATCAGTACTTTACGCGCCATTCATTTACCTCCTAAAAATAGTTTTTAAGTGTAGCGAAAATAGAGAATTACAAAGAAATCTACCATTGGAAAAACGATATTCCGCTCTTTTTTGCCTTGAAATGCGTTTTTCTAATTGTTTATGAATCTTTTTTTTCCGTTATTCGTAAATAGTACAAAGAGAGGATGATTGTTATGGGTCAATTATTGCTAATAACAGCAATTGGTTCGCTTTTTGTAACATTGCTTTTAGTACCGTTGACAAAAAAGGTTCGCCATAAAGAGCTTTCGTCAAAAGCATTTTCCGTATTAGCGGCTGCGACATTTGTTGTAAGTTTTATTTCGGTATTTTTAACGGTTTATATATCTAAAATTGATTTAAGCTGGACAATTTTTTTGTATGTTTTGCCGGTTGTGGCGATTGTAGGGGCAATATTGGCGGTCGGCGCCGAGCAAAAAATCAAATCGGCCATCGTTCTTATCGGCATTATTGGAATCGGCTATTTAGTAAGTGCACCGTTTTTGAATGCGAATGAAAAATATGAGTCATCGCAAATGAAAGAAGAGACAGAAATTTCGCCATTTGATGAGACGAAAACGCCGGCAAGTGTACCGCCGCAATTCGTGAAAAATAAAATGAAAAAAGCATTTGGCCAAGTGCCGAACACGAGTTACTATGAGTTAGGAAATTTGCAAATCCAAAAAGTAAATGGTGCGTATGTATATATTGCGCCAGTGGAATTTTCGGGATTCTTCAAATGGTTCAACGGGAAAACAACGCCGGGCTATTTCACGATGAGTGCGACAGATTCCAGCGACAACCCGAAATTCGTGAAGGCTGAAATGAGCTATGTGCCATCAGCTTATTTAAATAAAAACTTGGAGCGCCATATTCGCCTGCAAAATCCATCATTAATTTTCTACGGTGATCCGCAATTGGAAATTGATGAGGATGGCAAGCCTTATTATATTCGATCATACGGAGAGTTTATTTCGGCACGTAATGGCTTTGACGTGAAGGGTATTGTACTTGTCGACGCGAAAACAGGCAAAACCGAAAAAATTGCGACTGCGGATGTTCCGGAATTCATTGATGGGGCTGTGTCACCAGAGACAGTGAGCTTGCAAAACAGTTACTACGGAAACTATGTCCACGGTTTTTGGAATAGTCTTGTCGGCAAAAAGGATGTTAAATTGCCGAGTGATGAAGGCACGGAAGCAAATGTAAGCCCGATCTTTATGGAAGATGGGGAAATGTATTACTTCACTGATTTCACAAGCCCGAAAGAGGGCGTCGACTCGATGCTTGGCTATGCATTGACACATGCACGTACAGGGGAAGCGACGTATTACACAGGGAATTTAGAAGAGTCTTATATGGACTCGCAAGGGGCTCTTGATATTATCGAGAAAAAGTTCATCGAAAAAGAATGGAAAGGTGAAATGCCGGTTCTTTACAATTTTTACGGTGAGGCAAGCTGGTTATCGGCAGTATTGGACGCGAACGGCTTTTTACAAAACTATTTTATTGTATCAGCAGCAAATCCTGAAATTTCAGCATTTGGAACAACACCGAATGAAGCATTAAAACTTTATAAAACAGCGCTTAGCCGCGGAGGAAGTACGGTAGATGGCACTTCAAACGCAGAAGAGGCACAGGCCACAGGAGAGGTTGTCCGTGTTTATAAAGAACGTGTAGGGGATTTCACTATTGTTTCATTCTTGACGGCAACAGGTGAAAGCTTTATCGTAAGCTCAGAGGTGGCGCCATTTGCAATATACTTGCAAGAAGGCGATAAAGTGGTAATTACGTATGCAAAAACAGGCGAGGATTTCCAGCCTGTAAAAGCATTGCAAATTGTAGGGGTAAAATAAAGAAGCCCGTTACGGGATAACCAAAAATCGATTATTTTGCGGAAAGGCAAAATAATCGATTTTTATTTTTTATATTCTTTAATAAATTGAGCCATCTTTTGTCGGCGTACTTCCATATGCTTATTCGAATAAAGCGTAATCGCCCGGAATTTCCCGTACTGCTCTTCCAATATTTCACGTTCTTTTATGAATTTATCCGCAGGCTCTTGACGGAAAATATATTGCAGATGGAAAATTTGCATCAATGCGACTTCAGGCTCTTCCAAATTACATACAAACTTTATATGCCAAATATGTGTATGTGATATATATTGATTGACATATGTCGTTGCAGCTTCGTATTTCCCTGCATCGATGCATGATGCAATTCGATGGTGGAGATCCTTTAGCACAGTGTTAATATCGATTATTTGCAAGGAATGTTTGCGCATGGATTTTAAATGCTGACGTTCCAATGATTTTGCTACAAAATTAGGAGCCATTTAAAAACCTCCCCTCGTATACTTTAAGTTTTTTTAATAAAAACAGAATCTAATAAGTGTCCAGGGAAAACTAAAAGAACTGTTTTAAAGGAAAAATCCCGTTTTCCTCATACAACTGGCGTTTTCCGAAAATAAAGGATGTTTTCACGTGGCCATTTCCAAAATCCATCAACTTTGATTCAAGAGGGGGATATCACGAAAAAGTTTCACGGATATCCCTTCATTTCAGTAATACAAAACTATTTCCATGTGTAGCCTTTGGAAGCTAAAAAGTCTTTTATGAATGGACGTTTCTGTTCGATTAAGTAATCTGCCATCTGCTTTGTCCATGTAGCCATTTTCTGATTGGAAGAACGGCTTGCATAATAAGCCTCCATCGTTGCATCATATTTATCCAGAAGAGCGTCATATTTTTCTGTGTCATAGCTATTCTCGTGCAAAATAGCAGCAACAGGCAAACGGGGTTTTGTCTCATTGCGCTTAGTCGGTGTACCGATTGTCATTGCGAACAATGGAAAAACATATTCAGGCAAATTAAAAAGCTCGCTAATTTCCGCAGGATTTGTACGGGCGCCTCCGATATAGCAAATGCCATAGCCCATTGCTTCTGCAGCGACAACAAAGTTTTGAGCGAATAACGCTACATCTGCAACCCCTACAAGAACGTTTTCCGCCGAGTCTGCTACGATGTCGATATTATGCTTTTTCCCCGCTTCTTGCAGTCGTTTGAAATCCACACAAAATAGAAAGGATGCACCGGCAGTCCGGAATTGGAATTCATTTTTTGACAGCTCGCCAAGTTTTGCTTTCTTTTCTTCATCGGTTACCCAAATAACGCTATATGCTTGGACAAAATGAGAGCTTGCCGCCATTTGCGCAGTTTCGATCAAATCAATAACCGTTTCTTTTGGTATTTCCTCTCCTGTATATTTACGTACAGATGAATGACTGCGTAATAATTCTCTTGTATTCATGTGAACATCTCCCTTTTATGTAATGGTAGAAAGGCGCACAGTATACTATGATGGCGCTCTTTCTTCTGTCGTTATTGCGACAAAAAGCTTAAAGGAAAGATCCCTTTAAGCTTATTTTAGTCAATTTTTTATGTGAAGTCGATTATAATAGTCCAATCCATTTCCAGTATGTTGCACTAAGAAGAAGGATTAAAATATAGCCGACGATCGTTAATGGAATACCGGACTTCAGGAAATCCTTTGTTGTAAATGCTCCCGTGCCGTAAGCCAGCATATTTTGCGGTGCGCTTACCGGCAATAGGAAACCGAAGCAAATAACAAATTGCTGGATTAATACGAAGCCAACCTGATTTTCCGCGGGCATTGGTAAACTAATGGCAAGTGCGATAAATACCGGAATCAACGCCGATGCCAAGCTTGTAGCGGAAGCGAAGCCTAAGTGGATGACGATATTAAATACTGTGACCAATGCGATTGTAGCCAAAATTGGCATCGCATCCAAGCCGAGTGATCCGAAAATAGTATCTGACAGCCAAGCAGCACCTTTTGTATTTAAAAGGGTAGTACCTAATGAAATACCTACTGCGAAAACGATTAATGTACCCCAATCGATGCGGCTGGACGCTTCTTTCCAATTGAATACACCGACTTTTGGTGTCAGCAAAAATGCGATCGCTAAAATTGTGATCGTTGTCGTATCAAAAGGATGGAATTTTCCTTCTGTGGACCAGAAAAACAGCAATAAAACGGATGTGACGATCAATGTGATCTCTTTGCGCTTTAATGGACCGAGCTCATCCAATTGCTTGCGGATGATGTTTTTGCCGCCTGCAATATTGTCTGTTTCAGGCTTGATTAATTTAATCATGACGAAGAATAAAACAAACGACATAATGACGGAAAATGGCGCTGCATACATGAACCACTCGCCCCAAGAAATATCTACCCCAAATTCAGAGTTGATGAAGCCGAGTGCTACCAGGTTTTGCGCAGCGGCCGTTTTTATCCCGACATTCCAAATCGAAACAGCCTGTGTTGCTGTAATGACTAATAAGGCGGCGAGCTTACTTTCTTTTGATAAACCGAATGCCGCGACAATTCCTAATAGGATCGGCACAACGGCCCCAGCACGAGCAGTAGCGCTCGGCACGACAAACGCTAATACAATCGCTACTAAAATAGCACCGACTACTAATGCCTTTGTCTTTGTTCCCACTAACGATAAAATCCACAGCGCAATACGTTTATGCAGGTTCGTTATTTGCATTGCTGCTGCTAGAAACAATGCCGCTCCGACTAATGCGACAGATGAGCTGCTGAATCCGCCAAGCGCTAATTTCAGCGCCTCGTTTGTGCCCATTTGTACAGCGGGATCATCCATACTAGGAGCCAAACCTAATAAAACAGCGATTAAAGCCAAAATCATGGCAGAACTAACTGGATAGGAAACTGCTTCAGTTACCCATAAAATTACGGCAAAAGCCAAAATTGCCAATGCACGTTGGCCGACAATCGGAAGATCTCCATTGTTCGGTAAAAGAACGATCGTAATAAGTGCAGCAAATGCCAAAACAATCCAAACAGGTTTTAAATTCAGTTTTTTTGCGTTTTCAGTTGCCATGCATAACGCCTCCATTTTGTAAAAGTGTCAGCAAAATAAAAGTTCCACTCTCAACCATTCCCCCGATTGTTGAATGAGATGCAGTAAATTAAAATTATTTTAAAATATTAAAGGATCCTTCACGGAAATTATAGCATTTCCAAATAAAAGAAGTATGTTAATATTTAGTGAATTCGTAGCGAAGGAATACTGCATCCGCAGAAAAGCTTTTGCATTTTAATGAATTCAGAAAATTATTTATTTTTTCTGTTGACTTATCGGATTAGTATGTTTTATACTGTGAAACAACGATGGAATATAAATCACATAACTCTTATCAAGAGCGGCGGAGGGAATAGGCCCTAAGATGCCCGGCAACCAGTGAGTGATGAACTGACAAAGGTGCTACATCCTACAAAATGAACAATCATTTTGAAAGATAAGAGGAGGCAAACTTGCTCATTTGCAAACCCTCTTCTTAGCTGAAGAGGGTTTTTTTACATTTAAGAAAATCCTCCTCAAAATACACCGATTTCACCATCGAATAATTTTAGGAGGCTATATGGATGACAAACTTAAAACCAGAAACATTATTGTTGCATGGCGGACAAAAACCTGATCCTGTAACGGGTGCGATTGCGGTTCCTGTTTATCGGACGACAGCTTATGCATTCAACGACACTGCCCATGCGCAGCGTCTATTCGCATTACAGGAAACGGGCAATATTTATTCCCGCATTATGAACCCGACAGTCGCGGCATTTGAGGAGCGTGTTGCCTTGCTGGAAGGAGGAACAGCTGCAGTAGGGCTTTCATCTGGCGCGGCGGCTGTGGCATTTTCCATTTTGAATTTAGCGGGTGCTGGGGATGAAATTGTAGCAGCAGGATCGCTTTATGGCGGAACATATAATTTATTTGCGACAACATTGCCTCGCTACGGCATTACCGTAAAATTTGTGGATGAATCAAATCCGGAGAATTTCCGTGCGGCAATTACCGATAAAACGAAGGCGATTTTTGCTGAAATTATCGGAAATCCAAGCTTGCGTGTGCTTGATATTGAAGCAGTGGCGAATATTGCGCATGAAAATGGACTGCCTTTATTGATCGACAGTACATTCGCTTCCCCATATGGAGGCAACCCGATTGAATTCGGCGCAGATGTTGTCATTCATTCGGCTACAAAATGGATTGGCGGTCATGGCACGACAATTGGCGGCATTGTAGTCGATGCAGGCAAATTTGATTGGACACAGGGGAGACATCCCGGCTTTACAGAGCCTGACGCCTCTTATCACGGACTACGCTACGGAATTGACACAGCAGGCGCTGCATTTGCGACAAAGCTTCGTGTTCAGTTACTGCGTGATTTCGGTCCAACATTATCTGCTGATGCTGCATTTAATTTCCTGCAAGGACTTGAAACGCTTCATTTGCGTATTGTCCGTCATAATGAAAATACCCAAAAAGTTGCCGAATATTTAAGAAACCACCCATTTGTGGAGTATGTAAATTACAATGGCTTTGAAGATTTTGCGACACATTATTTGGCGAAAAAGTATTTGAAAAACGGCTTCGGCTCGATTATTACATTTGGCATTAAAGGCGGGCGTGAAGCGGGTCGCCAAGTGATTGATAATGTGGAATTGTTCTCGCATGTAGCAAATGTAGGGGATGCCCGTTCATTAATCATCCATCCTGCGAGCACAACACACCAGCAGTTATCTGCGGAAGAACTGAAAATTGCCGGCGTATCGGAGGAGCTCATTCGCTTATCGATCGGTTTAGAAGCTGTAGAAGATATTATTGCAGATTTGGAGCAGGCATTGGCTAAAGTTTCAGCTGAAGTAGGCGCAGAAACAAACGCATAATACTTTAAAAAAGGGCTTAGCTTTTCCCATCTGAGAAGCTAAGCAATTTTTTAGAAAATTAATTCCTACTATTTTTATAAGTTTTATTGACAAAATTAAAACCCAGTAATAATATAGGGATAAGAAATTTACCAATCGGAAAAGTTTAAAATGATGTTGCAGCATTATTGGGAAGAAAAGGAGTTGTTCGACATGGGGAACGTATACAGTGCACAAAATGTGGCAGCCTATATTATTTATGAACTAAATGACGTAAAGGAATTTGTGGATGCTTGTGCCATTCAGCGGATTTTGGCGGATGTGAATATCGTGTGGCAGCATGTTTTTGGGCACAGCGCTTTCTCAGAACAAGCTCACGATCTTGCCACAGTGGGTTATGTTGTAAAAGAAGTTGCCGATGAATACAAAGTTCATGGTACAGCACATATTTTATTGCCTGCCAAAGAATGGTTTTTAAAATATGGCGATTTTCAATTAGTAGAGCGTCCACACGCAGTGCCTAATTACTCGGCAAAAGAGGAAATCATAATGACTAAGATTTTAACTGCTTACCGGCTACGGGCTTATAATAATATAAACGTGGCAGTATAAAATAATTCCGGAATACTAGCGAGCCCTCTTGCTAGTGTTTTTTGTTTTGGTGATTTTTTGTGTGCTGCATGGTAAGGCGTTAGTTTATTAGAAGAATGAAGACGGTTATTAGAAGAAGTTTTGGGGATATTAGAAGAAATGGTGATGTTATTAGAATTTAGGTGAATTTGGGTTTTCAGTACGCGTTTTGGGGGGCAAAAAACGGGTGCTGAAACCGGTATTTACGTTTTTATTAGAATAAGGGTGTGAGTTATTAGAAGAAGTGTGAGTGATATTAGAAAATTAAACGAGGATTTTAGCCCATTCAGGCCTCATATTAGCACAATGAACGGTTATATTAGAAGATTGCAGTTTTATTAGAACATTTTAAAATATATTAGACGATTTCCGAATATATTAGAAAATCCCGCCCGCAACGCTCTTACTGCAAGCCTCAAAAACAAGAAACGACTGGAAATAATCGCGCCATCGTTCCCGAATTCGCTCTTAAAAAATAAAATTTGATTGAATATTGACCGTTTACAGTAAACAAATGTCCTTCTAGGAGAGATTTCCCTTGTTTTCATGTATTATATAGGATAGAATTTTCTTTAAGTGAAATTATTTGAATTATTCGTCAATATAGATGTGTTAGGAATTTGGAGGAGAAAGGCAATGGCAACAATCAAGGCAGCCATCTTAGGGTTTGGCACAGTAGGTCAAGGAATTTACCATATTTTAAATGAGAAGAGGCAGGAGCTTCGCGAAAAGCTGGGTGTTGAACTGGAGGTCGCGAAGATTTTAGTTACTGATGCGAGTCGTGAACGTGTCCCGGGAACGAAGCATTTAATGACCGAGTCGATCGATGAAGTGTTAGCGGAGAAAGACCTACAAGTTGTGTTTGAAGCGATTGTAAATGAAGAGCCGGCATTCACTTATTTGAAACATGCTGTTGAGGCGAAATGCCATGTTATTACGGCCAATAAAGTAATGCTTGCGAAACGTGGCGAGGAGCTTGAAGCATTGGCAAAAGTAAATGGTGTGTTTATCGGCTCCGAAGCAACGGTGGCAGGTGGCGTGCCAATTATCAAAACGATGAAAAACATTCTTCTTGTCAATGATGTAAGCCGTGTCCAAGGAATTTTAAATGGTACGACGAACTATATTCTGACGAAAATGCGTGCGGAACGCTGGAGTTTTGACAAGGCTTTAAAAGAAGCGCAGCATTTAGGCTATGCGGAGGCAGATTCATTTAATGATGTATCCGGCCAGGATGCATTCAAAAAACTGATGATTCTGTCGAGCTTGGCTTTCGGGGAGCAGCCAAATTGGGCGGACGTAGAAGTCATTGGAATTGATACAATTTCAGCTGAGCAAGTAGCGGACGCGACAGCAAAAGGACTCCGCTATCGTCATGTTGCAGAAGTGGAAAAGCTTGAAGATGGCACGATTCATGCAAAAGTCGCCCCGCTATTGGTAGACAATGAACATCCTCTTTATCCAGTGGATGATGTATTCAATGCCGTGACGATGGAAACGAACTATATTGGAACATTGTCGATTATCGGTCCTGGAGCAGGTATGTACCCGACAGCAAGTGTAATGGTGGAAGATTATGCGGAAATTATTGGCAAACGCGCAGGCTTTACCGTCACGATATAATAGGAAATGATAGGAAAAGAAGCGAACTCGATGAAGTGAATTCGCTTCTTTTCCTTTAATCCTCGTCTTTTATATCTACATCTTCGGGAATCGGGGTATTTTTCCAAATCTCGATTTCCTGTTTAATACGTTCAAGCTGTTGGTGGTACGTATCAAATTGTGCGCTATTGATTAAAAAGTCTTCACCATCATGAATTGCTTTAATACGCCCCGCATAAATGTATTGGAGAATTTGGTGCTCCGGCATGCCCGTATCGCGTGCCGTTTGTTCAACCGATTTATACATAATGATGCCTCCTTTTAATTTTAATTTCCCTTTATTATAATTTGATTTTAAAGAAACTTCATCTTGAATAAAGTATAATAGTTTAATCGAGAATAGTGGGGTGTAACATGTGAATATTTTGCCGTATATATTTGTGTTACTTGCTGCAATGCTTTGGGGGACGGTCGGGACAACACAAACATTTTTAACGGAAGGCATTTCTTCTTTTGCTGTAGCGGGGGTTCGTTCGGCGATCGGGGGCGGAATTTTATTGATTGCTGTTATAATCATGCGGAAAATTTCGTTTCGCAATTGGTCATGGAAGTGGACAATTTTGGCGGCAATCGCAATCGCATTATTCCAAAGCCTATTTTTCACATCTGTACGTTTTACAGGGGTAGCTGTAGGGACCGTTGTTACAATTGGGAGCTCGCCGGTATTTGCCGGGATGATTGAGTGGGTCATTTGGAAAGTGCGGCCAACGCTTGTATGGGCAATCGCTACAGTGCTAGCGATTGTCGGTTGCCTGCTTTTGTTTATGAATCAAGGGGAAGCTGACATCAACCCAATTGGAATTGGCTTGGCATTGGCGGCTGGCTTTATGTTTGCTCTTTATACGAATGTGAGCAAGCAGTTGATGAAGCGCGAGGAAACATTGCCGGCTGTTGCAATGACTTTTACATTTTGCGCCCTATTTTTATTGCCATTGGCGGCGAGGGATGGTTTTGGCTGGTTAATGGAAGATGTGAATATTTGGGCAATGCTGTTTATGGCACTTGCTGCGACGAGTTTGGCATACATATTATTTTTAGGCGGCTTAAAGAAAATCAGCTCGTCCGCCGCTGTTACATTAAGTCTTGCCGAACCTTTAACTGCTGCCTTGCTAGGTGTGTTTTTAGTAGGTGAGCATTTAACATTTGTTGCCTGGATCGGTGTTAGTTTATTATTAGGTGGAATTATCGTGCTGACATTAGGTGGAAAAAAAGCTGCTTCATAGGAGGCAGTTTTTTTATTGGCAATAAAATTATAGATCAGGTATTACAGACTGCTTTTATTAACGGATTCTCTCTCGAAAGTAGAATTTCTTTTAATTGGAAATAAGAAATCTTAAGAATTTCTTCAGAATTTCAGTAGGTAGATGTTAAGAAGTGTCAATTATTATAAAGTTATAAGAAAAAGTTGTGAGGTGGGCGAGATGAATCAGCTGACGGTGCTTGTAACAGATGACGATCAGGACATTCGGGATGGTATAGAAATTTATTTGAAAAATGAAGGCTATAATGTGTTGAAAGCGGCAGATGGGCTTGAGGCAATCGAATTGCTCAAAAAGTATGAAGTCCATTTAATTATTTTGGACATTATGATGCCGAATATGGACGGGATTACCGCGACATTCAAAATTCGCGCCGAACGCAATATCCCGATTATTATGCTTAGTGCGAAGGTGGAGCAGACCGATAAAATTCATGGACTTTCGGTAGGGGCGGATGATTATATTACGAAACCTTTTCATCCGCTTGAATTAATGGCCCGTGTAAAATCACAGCTTCGTCGCTATGTCAATTTCGGCGCTTTTGGGGAAGCATCACCGCCTGTGGAAGGGCTTGAGCTTGATGCGGCTTCACGAGAAGTGCGTGTCGATGGAGAACCGGTAAAGCTAACCCCTACTGAGTATAAAATTACTGAGTTATTATTGAAAAATGCGGGCCGTGTATTTTCGATCAGCGAAATTTACGAGCTTGTGTGGAATGAGCCTGCGTATAATGCGGAAAATATTGTAGCGGTCCACATACGAAAAATCCGAGAAAAAATTGAAGCCGATCCGAAAAATCCCCGGTATTTGAAAGTGGTGTGGGGGCTAGGATATAAAATTGAAAAATAAAATCTTTTCTTGGATCGGTGCTATGAGCGCAGCAATCGGATTTTATTATCTCGGGACATATTTTTTTGACTACTTTACAGGGCGTTTCGTACCTTTAGCAAAGCAGTTTCTCTATTTTTTATCGCTATAAATAAGGGCATTCACCATACGTTATGGTGCAAAAATCGGCCTTTACATGAGGAGGAAGAACAAATGAAAAACAATAAAATTTACCTCCAGCTTTTTCTTATGTTTGTGGTAGCGACCGCGGCGATTTTAATTTTTACGAATGGCAGTCGTTATATCGGGAAAACATTTTACGAGTCTCAAAACTTTAAAAACGAGGCGGAGCATTTTGTTCGTGAACTTTCGCAAAATGTGTTGAATGTACCGACAGAACAAGACTTTGAAGGGGCCCTTACAGCTACTGAGGAGGAAATTCATAATTACCGCACTTATTACGGGTCACTTGCTGAGCAAATACAAAATATTAAAGATCAGTATGAAGACGATATAGATGCAGCGCAAGATCCGGAAGTGCTTGAGGCGATTGAGCAAGAGCGTGACGCGAAAATCGATGACATCAAGAAAAACTTTGAAGACGATGAACATGTTAAAGCGAAAATCATTGCGATCAAGAAAAAGGCAATACAGCAGGAGCTCAAAAATATTGAAAGCGAAAGAAAAAGCACTTTAAACAATTATGATTATTTCGCTTATGAATTCACGGATGAAAACACAGGGGAAGTTTATCGCCACGGGGATGTCTCAGAGCAAGCTGTCTTCAAAGAAACCTATACTAATTTAGGCAAAAATTTCGATGGAATTTATACGATCGATTTTTATGAGTATGATAATCTTTCCATCATTGAGAATATTTACACTGTTGAGCGGGATTTATCTGGAGTTTCGGGTGTTGTTACAGTGCCGAAAGCCTGGTTTGAAAACTCGCATTTAGGAAAGGAAAAATACGCATTTACGGTCACGCAATATGTGTATTACGGCATTATTGTTGCAGGGATCATCAGTTTTGTTTTATTAATGACATCTTTGGAGCCAACACGCCAGCAATTCAACCGGGCTTCCCAGCTGCGTGAACTATTTGAACGTTTGCCGATTGACGTGCGCATTGCAGCAACAGCTATTTTTGCTTACTTCGCTGTTTTATTTAATGAGTCGTTTACAGGTGCCGTACAAACACAGATTTATTTTTATATGGAGGGTCGCTATAGTCAGCTTATCGAACTATTCATATTAGGGGCTATAAGTTTTGCGTTTGCTGTGGCGGTCGTATATATGTTCGTATCGGTTTGGGAAAGCTTAAAGGGACAGGGGAATTTGGAGAAAGTTTGGCCGAAAACATTCGCCGCAAAGTTAGTGAATGTTGCTGCTTCCATGTTTGATAATCGCTCGATCGGGATTCAGTCGCTCATTTTGCTGCTCGTTGTTTACCTTGGAGGCTTTGGACTCGGAGTTGTAGCGTTGTCGGCAGATGTCGGAGTGCTATTGTTCTACATGTTTTTATTTGTTGTGTTTTTCATTCCGGCGCTCTTTATCTTCATGCGCAATATGGGCTACCTGAACCGCATTATGAAGCATACAGATAATATGGCTCACGGGCGTTTAACGAATGACTTGAAAGTGAAGGGGAAATCGCCTTTAGCAAAGCATGCCGAAAATCTGAACGGGCTTCGTGAAGGTGTTCGAACAAGCTTGAATGAGCAGGCAAAAAGCGAACGAATGAAAACAGAGCTTATTACGAATGTCAGCCATGATTTACGCACACCGTTAACGTCGATTATTACGTATACTGATTTGTTGAAAAATCCGGATATTACAGTAGAGGAACGTAAAAAATATATCGAAATTCTGGATGCGAAATCGAACCGTTTAAAAACATTGATTGAAGATTTATTTGAAGTATCGAAAATGGCAAGCGGCAATGTGGAACTCTCAAAACAGCGCATCGATTTAGCGCAACTGTTGCAGCAGGCGGCCGGTGAGCATGGAGAAGATTTTGCGGCCGCACATTTGGATTTACGCGTGAATATTTCGGACCAGCCGATATTTGCTTATGTCGATGGACAAAAATGGTGGCGCGTCATTGATAATCTGATCGTTAATGCCCGCAAGTATTCTCTGGAAGGCACTCGTGTTTACGTAAATCTGAAATCAGCTGACGGCATTGCGGAGCTGACTATTAAAAATGTAGCGAAATACGAGCTGCATGAAGATGCATCTGAATTGATCGAACGGTTTAAGCGTGCAGATACATCACGCCATACAGAGGGCTCTGGGCTAGGCCTTGCAATTGCACAGTCAATAGTCGATATGCATGGAGGGCATTTAGATATCGCGGTGGATGGCGATTTATTTAAAGTTACGGTGTCTGTGCCTACAGAAAAATAAACTACGCAACTACAGTGGGGGATGTAAACCTCACTGTAGTTTTTTTCATCGAGGTATTATTGGAGAAAGCTGAAGCCTGTCCATAGTATATAATCGTATTCACTACCGCCAATGACTCGAAATATAGTAAAATAGCAACGGCATAGATGACAAAAAGGGCAGGTGTAAAAATACAATGCGGATACTTTTAGGAATAGTGGCGATTGCGTTTTATAGCGGTATTACATTTTATCTTGGCTGGAATTTAAGGATATGGCTTTTATCAATTCAGCAATTCCGCTGGCCAATTTTTTACTGGATATTGCTGTTTTTCGTTTCATACGGTTATTTTATAGGAAAGCTTCATCCGCTGCTTACGCCATTTTCCGTACTAGGCAGCTATTGGATGTTCTTTTTGCAATACGGGCTGATTCTTTGTATTGCAGCAAATCTTATAATAAAATTTACGCCGCTTACGACAAAAATGGTTGGTACGGGTGTTGCAAGTTTATTGGTCGTTTTATTAATTGCGGGTACATATTTTGCCTATTCCCCGGTTGTACGGAATGTTTCGATCAAAATAGACAAGCCTGGAGAAGATATGCGCATTGTAATGGCATCGGATTTTCATTTCGGTTTGTTATCCGGGAAAGGCCATTTGGAAAGGTTTGTTGCGCTTTCAAATGAACAAAATCCGGATTTAGTGATTCTCCCAGGTGATATTGTTGACGATAGTCCACAGCGCTTCATTAATAAAGGAATGGGCGAAGTGATGAAAAATTTGCAGGCGACATATGGTGTATACGGAGTACTTGGGAATCACGAATATTACGGCAATGAGATTCCGGCATTCAAAGAAGCGATGGCTGAATCCGATGTGCATCTATTAATGGATGAAACAATTTTGGTTGCCAATCGTTTTTATTTAACAGGGCGTGAAGATTTGACGAATAAAAATCGTTTGGCTTTAGGCGAAATGCAACCGGAAAATAAAGACATCCCATGGTTTGTCATGAATCATACACCAAATGATTTAGATGAACCGGCGAAGTTAGGGGCGGATTTGCATGTATCCGGACATACGCATAAAGGACAAATGTGGCCGAATCATTTTATAACGCAGCGAATTTTTGAATTGGATTATGGCTATCGTCAAAAAGAAGGGATGCATGCACTCGTCTCAAGCGGTTTTGGCTTTTGGGGACCGCCTACCCGCATCGGCAGTCAATCTGAGTTATGGGTAATTGATGTGAAATTCAGCGAATAAGTAAGCAAAAAGGAGAACGTAATATGGAGTGGATCGAGCTATTAAAAGCTTTAATTTTAGGTTTTGTTGAAGGTATGACTGAGTTTGCGCCTGTTTCCTCGACAGGGCATATGATTATTGTTGATGATATGTGGCTGCAAACGAAGGAATTTTTAGGATCTGGTTCGGCGAATACATTTAAAATCGTCATTCAACTCGGGTCTATTTTGGCCGTCGTTTTCGTCATGTGGAAACGAATATTAAGTTTAGTCGGGCTGTATAAAATAGAAGGGCAGCAATCGACTCGTTTTAATTTATTTCATGTAATCATCGGGATTATTCCCGCAGGCATTTTCGGGGTGCTGTTCGAAGATTTCATCGACGAAAATTTATTTAGCATCAAAACGGTAATCATCGGATTGATCATCGGGGCTGTATTTATGATTATTGCAGATAAGTTCGGACCGAGAAAGCCTGCCATTACTACTTTGGATGATATTTCCTACAGCAAAGCTTTGAAAATAGGGCTTATTCAATGCTTGTCGCTTTGGCCTGGTTTTTCACGCTCGGGCTCAACGATTTCAGGGGGCGTATTACTTGGGCTGGACCATAAAACAGCGGCGGACTTTACGTTTATTATGGCAGTGCCGATTATGGCGGGGGCAAGTGGATTGTCGCTTGTTAAAAATTGGGATCAAATAAATGCCGATCACTTTTTATTTTACGCAGTGGGCTTTGTCAGCGCTTTCGTATTTGCCCTTATTTCAATCAAATTTTTCTTGAAGCTCATTTCAAAAGTAAAGCTGACACCCTTTGCGGTTTACCGAATCGTGCTAGCTTTAATATTGATTTTTGTTTTAGCATTATAAGCTTGAAAAACGTCAAATTTTTGAAAAGATTTGGCGTTTTATCGCCTAAATGTGACATAGTTCACTTGAAAAAAATGTATATTTACCATATATTAAGTAGTATTATGACTAAGTAGAGGGTGAAATTGTGTTTTCTTTTAAAAGAAAAACCGAAGAAATAGAGCCGGAAGTAGATTTTCGAAATGTTGGGATTTTTATTCAGGATAAGAATCGCCTTTTACAAATGGATATTATCGGATTAACGGTAGAAGATTTGCGTTTCATTCGACGTTTGAAGCCACATGTCGAAGTTCGGCTTTTGGAGGTGGTCCAGGCTTTTTATTCAACGTTGGAATCCGTCCCGCAATTTAGCGAAATTATTAGTAAAAACAGTACGTCCGAACGGCTTCGCCAAACGCTGCGGCATCATATTGTAGAAATGCTGGAAGGCCGGATTGACGATAAATATCTTGAAAACCGCCGTAAAGTTTCCTTAATGCATGTCCGAATTGGTTTGACGACTAAATGGTATTTGGCAGCCTTCCATAAGCTGGAATCGAGCTTGCGTCAGGTGATTTATTCACTGGATTATCCACCGGCATATAAACAGAAAACGATTGATGCGATCAGTAAAGTATGCAATTTTGAACAACAGCTTGTACTGGAAGAATATGAACAAGTATCGGCGGCAATTCAGGAAGAGCAGCAAAATTTGGTGAAACAAGAAGTGAAGTCAATTGTCGGTAATATATCGAAGGAGCTTGAGGGACAATCCCGAAACACGAATAATACGGTTTCCGCTCTGATCGATAACACAAATACGGTCGACCACTATGTACATAACAGTATTGAAGATGCGACAGGAACGAAAAATGCTTCAAAAGAAGGCTATGAGCAAATGCTGCTAGTCACGAAACAATCGAGCGAAATTAATGAAAAAACGATTGAAATGTCGCACATGATTGAAGCATTGAATTCTTCTTCGACGGAAATTTACGCTGTCATCGAAATTGTAAAAGGAATCGCCGGCCAAACGAATCTGCTAGCATTAAACTCGGCGATTGAGGCTGCACGCGCCGGAGAGCATGGGAAAGGCTTTGCCGTTGTTGCGGATGAAGTGCGCAAACTGGCAGATCAAACAAAGACATCCGTTGAACAAATTGCGAGATTAATAGCCGATTCAAGCAATGTGACATCGGAAGTGGTTGAAGCAATTCATCATATTCAAACATTGGTCCAAAATGGCATTACCCAAAATGAGCAGTCATTAGTGGCGTTCGAGAAAATTTCAAGCGCTGTGGAGATGACGATTGATGATTTTGAACATGTCGGCAAGCAAGTACGGGATTTAAAGGATATTGTTGCAACAATCGGGCAATCGACAAAATCGCTCGAGCATGCGGCAAGCAAACTGGAAGAAACGATACAAACGTTTTAAATATGGAATTGAGGGCATCCGAAAAGTCATTTTGGGATGCTTTTTCGCGGAGTCCGTGTAAGAGAGGAAAGGCTGCAGTAAAAGTCGATTTGGACTTTTACTGCAGCCTTTAGCTTTTATTTATTGAACATATCGAATAAACCGCCGATGCCGCCCTCATCCGAGCCTCGGCCACCGCCGCCTTGTGAAACTGGGGCAGCTGCGAATACGCGGCTTGCTAAGCGGCTAAATGGCAATGACTGCACCCAAACTGTCCCAGGGCCGGAAAGTGTTGCGAAGAATAGCCCTTCACCACCGAATAAAGCTGTTTTAATACCGCTTACCATTTCGATATCATAGCGTACATCCTGTGTCATTGCGACTAAACAACCTGTGTCAATACGCAATGTTTCGCCTGGGTGGAGTCTGCGTTCGTAAATTGTTCCTCCTGCATGGACGAAAGCCATGCCGTCGCCTTCAAGCTTTTGCATGATGAAGCCTTCACCGCCGAAGAAGCCTGTGCCTAATTTTCTTTGGAATTCAACGCCGACAGAAACCCCTTTGGCAGCCGCTAAAAAAGCGTCTTTTTGACAGATGATTTTCCCGTTTAACTGGCTTAGGTCCATAGGAATAATTTTACCTGGATATGGTGATGCGAAATATACTTTGCGCTTGCCGGAACCATTGTTCGTAAACGTCGTCATGAACAAACTTTCGCCTGTTATTAAACGTTTTCCTGCACCTAATAGTTTCCCCATAAGACCGGAGCCTTGGTTTGCGGAACCGTCACCAAATACTGTTTCCATTTGGATTTGATCCTCCATCATCATTAAACTGCCCGCTTCAGCAACGACCGTTTCCTGAGGGTCAAGCTCCACCTCTACGAACTGCATATCGTCGCCATATAATACGTAATCAATTTCGTGATTTTTCATTTTCCATGTCCCCTTAAAATTTAAATTATTATATACATCCATACATACGCTTGAAAAATTCAAAAGTTTCAAAAATAAATGAGATTGTTTAATCCAATGTTCCATAAAATTGTACTCATTGTATATTCTTTTCGAGGAAAAAAGGGAATAAAGTAGAAAATGTCGAATGAATAAAGGGTAAATGAGAATTTGTGAGGTGGGGAAATGGAACTGTTAAATTTTATTGGTGGAGAGTGGATAGAAGATGCTTCATTACAAACGATGCCTGTTATAAATCCCGCAAATGGTGAACAGTTAGGGACGATACCACTTTCGACAAAATCACAGGTCGAATTAGCCGCGAAAAAGGCGAAAGAAGCACAAAGAAGTTGGGCGCTCGTCCCTGCCCCAAAGCGTGCGGATTATTTATATGAAATTGCATTTAAACTAAAAGAAAAAAAAGAGCAGCTTGCGCAAACATTGACTAAGGAAATGGGTAAAGTGATTGAGGAAGCGCGTGGCGAAGTGCAGGAAGGTATTGATATGGCACTTTATATGGCAGCGGAAGGAAGACGCTTATTCGGTGAGACTGTCCCTTCGGAGCTGCCGAATAAATTTGCGATGAGCGTGCGTGCGCCAATCGGGGTAGCGGGGCTTATCACGCCATGGAATTTCCCGATCGCAATTGCTACATGGAAGGCTTTTCCCGCCCTCGTGGCAGGGAATACAGTTGTGTGGAAACCATCGAATGAAACACCTTTTATGGCTTATGAACTAGCAAAAATTTTTGAAGAGGCCGGTTTGCCGCCAGGGGTTGTGAACATTGTATTCGGCTCAGGGCCTACAGTGGGGACGGCGATCGTCGAGCATCCCGATATACGCATTATTTCATTTACGGGCTCCACGACTACCGGCAGCAAAGTAGCGGAGCTTGGCGGGAAGCATCTGAAAAAAGTCTCGCTTGAAATGGGCGGGAAAAATGCAGTCATTGTAATGGACGATGCGAATTTGGATTTAGCATTGGAAGGAATTTTATGGAGCGCCTTTGGTACTGCAGGTCAGCGTTGTACAGCATGTAGCCGGGTGATTGTGCATAAAGATGTAAAACAGGAATTGGAACAGCGTCTTGTGGAAGCGGCTAAGCAGCTGACGGTCGGGAACGGATTGGATCCGGCGATAAAAGTAGGGCCGGTCATTAATAAAGCGGCGCTCGAAAAAATAAATCATTATGTACAGATTGGCAAACAGCAAGGCGCAAACTTGCTTCTAGGCGGGGAAATATTGACGGATGGCGATCTGGCGAATGGCCATTATTTTGCACCGACAATATTCACGGATGTGGAAGCAACGAGCATATTGGCGCAGGAGGAAATTTTCGGCCCTGTCATTAGTATAATTGAGGTTAGTAGTTTGGAAGAGGCAATTGAAGTGAATAACAACGTGAAATTTGGATTATCCAGTTCGATTTTCTCGCAGGACGTAAACAAAATCTTCAAGGCACAGCAATTGCTTGATACGGGAATTGTATATGTCAATGCCGGCACAACGGGTGCTGAAATCCATTTGCCGTTTGGAGGCACGAAAGGCACTGGAAACGGCCACCGCGATTCAGGGCAGGCCGCATTGGATGTGTATACGGAATGGAAGAGCATATATGTTGATTATAGCGGCAAGCTGCAACGTGCTCAAATCGATAATAACGCTTGATTTTTCGCATTAGCGAATGGTCATATATTACTTTACTTTACAAACAAAGGGGATGTGTACATGAAAGTAGTAGTGTTAGGTGCGGGTTTGATGGGAAAGGAAGTTGCACGCGATTTAGTCGGCAGTGAAGAAGTGGAAAAAGTATTTCTGGCGGATGTGTCAGTCGATAATGCAAAGGAATTTGTCGATACTTTAAATACAAATAAGGTAGAGGTCGTACAGCTTGATGCGGATTGTGATGAAGATTTGCGGGAAGTGATAGCGCGCGGCGATGTAGTCGTTAATGCACTGTTCTATACATTTAATGAGCGTGTAGCAAAAGCGGCGATTGATGCAGGGGTGCATGCGGTTGATTTAGGCGGTCATATTGGAGGGATTACAGAGTCGATTTTACAGCTGAATGATTTAGCCGCAGAAAAAGGCGTGACAATCATTCCAGATCTAGGGGTGGCGCCGGGGATGGTCAATATTTTGACGGGATATGGTGCTACAAAGCTTGATAAGGTAGAATCGATTAAATTATATGTAGGCGGCATCCCTACAGAGCCAAAGCCGCCACTGCATTATACACGCGTTTTCTCGCTGGATGGCGTATTTGACCATTACACGGAGCCATCTAAAATGATTCAAAAAGGCATTTTATCAGAGGTCGAGTCTTTAACAGGAATCGAGCCGATCTACTTTGATGAATTTGGTGTTCTGGAAGCGTTTTATACATCAGGCGGAATATCGACTTTATACAAAACATTCCCGGATGTGAAAACACTTGAATATAAAACTATTCGCTATAAAGGGCATGCAGAGCAATTTAAATTGCTTGCGGATTTAGGGTTCCTGGATAAAACCAATACAGTGGAAGCTGGCGGGCATGAAGTCAATGTGCGTGAAGTAACGAGGGAAGTTCTAAAGAAAAAATTGGATTTAGGCAAAAAAATCGATGCCGTGCTATTGCGTGCCATTATTTCCGGCGAAAAATCGGAAGAGCAAATTACGTATGAATATGAAATGGTCGTGCGCAAAAATCTAGAACAAAATGTCACGGCGATGGCACGCGCGACGGCTAGTACGATTTCAGTCGTTGCCCAAATGATAGGGAAGGGCATGATTACGGAGCGTGGAGTATTTGCCCCTGAGTCGGTAGTGCCGGGCCGTGAATTTATTAGAGAAATGACAAAGCGCGGTGTCGACATTAAGGAAACATCACACCGTTCATCGATGATTGTAAAATGGTAGGAGTGATTTTATGAACTTCGAATTTACGGAAGAACAGGCACTTTTACGTAAAACGGTTCGCCAATTTGTGGATGCGGAAATTATACCGCATATTGCTGAATGGGATGCTAATGGAGGATTTGACCCGGAAATTTGGCGCCGACTTGGCCAGCTCGGATTGATGGGTGTTTGTGTTCCGGAAAATTACGGCGGTGCAGGTATGGATTACAATTCACTTGCGATTGTATGTGAAGAGCTGGAGCGCGGTGATACGGCATTTCGTACCGCGGTTTCCGTCCATACAGGTTTGAACAGCATGACACTGATGCAATGGGGAACGGAAGCGCAGAAGGAAAAGTATTTAATACCGCAAGCAAAAGGCGAGAAAATAGGCGCATTCGGGTTAACAGAACCAGGTGCAGGATCGGACGTCGCGGCGATGAATTCATATGCGAAGCGTGATGGTGACTATTATATTTTAAACGGTCAGAAAACATGGATTTCCTTATGTGATATTGCGGACCATTTCATCGTTTTTGCCTATACGGACAAAAAGAAATCCCATCATGGCATTTCAGCTTTTATCGTTGAACGGCAGTGGGCAGGCTTTAGTTCAAAGGCGATTAAAGGGAAATATGGCATTCGCGCAGGGAATACGGGCGAGTTATTTTTTGAGGATGTAAAAATTCCGGCAGAAAACTTGCTCGGTGAAGAAGGGGAAGGTTTTAAAATTGCGATGTCCGCACTTGATAATGGGCGTTTTACAGTAGCAGCGGGTGCTGTCGGCTTATTGCAGGCTTGTATTGAGGCGAGCGTAAAATATTGTAAAGAGCGTGAGACTTTCGGAAAGCCAATCGGTGACCACCAGCTAGTCGGCCAAATGCTCGCAAAAATGGAAGCAGGGTATGAAATGAGCCGTCTTCTTGTATACCGTGCGGGAGAACTGAAAAATAAAGGAGTGCGCAATACACGCGAAACTTCGCTCGCAAAATGGCAAGCATGCGATTTTGCGAATAAAGCTGCGGATGATGCCGTACAAATCCACGGTGCCTATGGATATTCGGATGAGTATCCTGTTGCCCGCTATTTGCGGAACTCTAAAGCGCCTGTCATTTATGAAGGGACACGCGAAATTCATACAATGATGCAAGCGGATTATGTGCTCGGCAAGCGTGAGGACAAAAAATTGCGCTGCATGCTGCCGGGCTGGCCATTTGAATAGCAGTCTAAAGGGAAGGCGAGAGGGTTTTATACACCTTTTCGCTTTTTTTAATAGTCATATTACAGGGGGATTACTAACTAAATAGAATAATGATTGTTAATGCTAATGAGGCAGAATAATTGAATTACGGTTTAAAAAAATTCTTAAGGAGTGAACATTGTGGGTTATTCAATCAGACCATTCGAAGAGAGGGATATGCCGTTCTTGTGGGAAATGCTGTATTAGTCTATATATGTTCCTGATGAGCAATATGTGTCAAGTCGAGAAATTCTACTGAGGGAACCGAATATAGCAAAATACCTCGAAAATTGGGGTAGGAAAGATGAACATGCATTTATCGCATTGGATGGCGATAATAATCCGCTAGGGGCAGTTTGGATAAGATTATTCAATACTGAAGAAGCGGGCTATGGCTTTATAGACGATGAAACGCCTGAACTTGGAATGGCAATTATGTCCCAGCATAGGGGTCAAGGAATCGGGAGGCACCTGTTGTCAAAAATGATTGTTTATGCTCGTTCTATTGGTTACTCGGCTTTATCATTGAGCGTTGATCCTCACAACGAGACAGCATTGCTAATGTACGAAAAGGGCGAATTTGAAAAAGTGCATCAAGATAAAGGCGTTTCCTGGACAATGAAAAAGGATTTGTAGTATCAGTAAAAAAAGTGCAGTGTTTTTTAGTTTTTAACGCAGCTTGTTTCAATATAGATAATGATATCGCAGGTGGTGGATTCTATGAATAAATTTATTATTACATCAGGTGCGGTAATTCTTGATGAATATAAGAGAATTTTATTAAAAAAAGATCCTTGGAGGGGATGGGAATTACCAGGCGGGATAGTAGAAGAAAATGAAAATATAAAAAATGCTGTAATTAGAGAGGTCAAAGAGGAAACAGGACTAAACGTCGATATTATTGAATTTTGCGGAATCTCACAACAGTTGAAAGGGAATATATGCAATATGTGGTGGTTAGGTATACCTATAAATGGAAGTTTGAGAACAAGTGAAGAAAGCTTGGAAGTCGGTTTTTTTTGCATTGATGAGGCATTAAAACTGATAAAAAATGATTGCTTTAAAGAAGAGCTTTTAAAATGTTTAGATAAAGATAATCATCCTTTTTTCATTGCATGGTGAGAGACTCATTTTAGGTAACAGGTAATTATACCCCACGCTCATTTGCATATTTTGCCTCGGTATGAAGATGAGGCACTTGCATGGAAAGGGATAAGATTCATGTTTAAAGGTGAAGAAAATAAAAGAAAAAGGATTAAATAACTTTAATAAATGCAGTGCCAAACATATCAGAATCGGTTTGAGGGAGTGCTTTTTATATTTATTCCATAGATAGAATTGTATAATATGGAATGAAAGATTATATTCAGAATATTATTTGAAGTGTTGGAGTGTGATAGGGATGGTTAAGTGGAAGTATATTGCCGGCTTCTTAGGTGCGGTAATTTTATATGCGGCAATCTGGTTCGTTCACCCGGCAAATGATCAGGTGGATGCACTGGAAGATCAGCTTAGTACGCAATATACATACGCGAATTTTATTTTGAGAGATACGGTGGAAGAACTTCTGGAATGGGACTTCAGCCAACCTTTGACTGAGGAAAACATAGATGACTTCAGAAAAATTTTTTATGAATTCCGAAATATAAAAGATCTGTTTTTCAGCGGATATACAGTGCATCATGAGTGGGAAGATCGATTATTTGATGCGGATATGTATTTAATGAATTATGAGCAGAGCCTATCGCTATCAGAAGAAGATGCTGCTGATTTGGAGCAGATTTTGCAGGCAACGCGCTTTATTTCGAGGGATTTCTATGATTACACGGGGCATGGCGACTTTTATGACGCGATGCAATCCGGGAAGCATGAAATGGTCGAAAGAGTGAAAAGCCGACTAGAGATGGAATATTAAAAGCGGGGGAAACATGTCTTTAAAAATAGCCGCAAAACACTCGTTGTAAAGTGTTTTGCGGTTATTTTCGGTGCTTTAAACTATGATTTGGCCACGGTATTTGTCGACGGAAAAAATGCTTGCTCTCTCTGCTATACCAGAGAGCGAATAGAAGACTAATGGAATGGTCCCTATATTTAATGCCAATGGTGCTAAAATGGTCCCTATGCTCATCACTGTTTTATTTCTAAAGCAATGCAATCTTAACATATACTCAGTAAAGTTGGCTTGATTTATTAATAATAAAGTGAACCTGCCTAGAACGCTTTTCGCTGGTAAATGCTATTGGTAACCCACCAGGAACTAACATATACTATGATGACGACAATTGTGGCTCCTGTATATAAAGCAGGGACGGATAAATTAATAATAAAATCCTTTATTACTGTCAATTGGTCAGCTAAAAATAACATAATAGCTGGTCCTATCGCTGCTGAAAGAAGAAAACCAATCATAACAGCCGGAAAAATATAACCTGGTTTAAATATATAAAATAATGGGAAGGTAAAGGAAGCAAATAATAAAAATAAACTACAACCAATTGCAATATGTGTCAGTGTAAAAGGTTTATTGAAAACAAATAATGTGAGACTTGTCACTCCGATTGCTGAAACCATATAAATAATAGCACCGAGATAGCGTGATGCGATAATTTCCGTACGTGTGTAAGGCAAGGAGTTTAATAATATGTTCGTCTCTGCCTTTTCATCGTAAGCATATGTGTTAAAGGGAATAATAAGACTCGCAACGAGGAAAATCAAAGCTGGATTCGCTTCCATTATAATAAAGAAAATGACAAAAGGAATAAAAAGTAATAGCTGTTTTTTCTGTAGTATGACATCGCGTCTAATAAGATTAAACATGCTGTATTCCTCCTTTCAAGTAATACATGATATCCTCCAGAGAGGCTTGGTCAATGGCAACGGTGTCTCCGAAGATTCTTTGTACTCCTTTAATATTATCCGTTAATGCTTCAAATCCTGTTGTTGCACGATGAACATGAATAAATGCCTTTTCAGTGTCTCGATCCAGAAGGTCCAATCCTCCTTTGACAAGCGCATAGTTTCCGGCTACGTCGTGAATGGACTGATTAAATACTAATTCCCCGCTCTGAATAAAAGCGATATAATCTGCGATACGGTCTAAATCCGTTGTAATATGCGTAGAGAAGAAGATGGTACGATTTCCATCAATCATTAATTCTTGTAATAGATCCAACAGTTCTCGTCTAAAGATGGGGTCTAAGCCTGCTGTTGGCTCATCCATAATAATAAGCTCCGCATGATGTGATAGTGCTATCGCCAATGATGCCTTCATTTGCATTCCTTTCGAGAAAGTTTTCATTGCTTTATTAAGCGGTAATTCGAATTTTTCAACATACTGATAAAATAGTGCATCATCCCATTGTTTGTAGGCTGGTGCTACGATGCGTTTTATATCTTTTAAGTTCAGACCTTCAAAAAACACATTGCCATCATACACAAACCCTATACGCTCCTTAATCGCCTTCTCATGTTTCATGTAGTCCAATCCGAAAAGCTTAATTTCCCCGACATCTGGTCTTAGGAGATTCATCATCATTTTTATCGTTGTTGACTTACCGGCACCATTTGCTCCAATGAACCCCGTTACAAAGCCTTGCTTTACTTGTAAATTAATATTCTTGACGGAAAAATCTTTAAATTTTTTCGTTACATTTGTAAATTCAACTACATTCTCCATTTATTTCACTCCTCATATAAAATCTTTAATAAGTCCTGCAGTTCATCAAGTGAAAGGCCTATTTCTCTGCTGTTCGTTATGACCGCACTCATTTGCTCCTCGATGACCTTCAGCTTCTTTTCTCTTATAACTTCTAAATTTTGCTCTGCAACAAAAGAACCTTTTCCGACAATGGAATAGATAAAGCCCGCCTTCTCCAATTCCTCATAGGCGCGTTTCGTTGTTATAACACTAATTTTCAGTTCCTTTGCAAGATTGCGCATGGAAGGTATTGCTGCACCCTCCTGTAGTTCACCTGCTAAAATAGACGATTTAATTTGACTCGTAATTTGTTCGTAAATCGGTTCCTTTGAACTGTTGGAAATTATTATTTGCATGCCAATCCCTCTTCTTTACTTTTTAAAAACATACTTGAACTAATGTCATGTAACTCTTTCTTTAATGAAACAGTATAGCCATAACATGATTTGTCATCGAAGACCAATTTACATATAATTAATCACCTCATATAATGTATATACACTATAATAACATTATATACATGGAGTGAAATATTGTGCAACCGTTTTTTTGAAATTCTAGGTGTACTAACTTAAATCAAATTAAGAATAATCCTTACAATAATTTACCTACATAGGAACTTTCGTCAAACTAATGAGTCTATTATAGAAAGGTCCAGTTAACATATTCATCCAATAATGCATTGGAAAAAGGGGGAGTGTTTTATAGCTGGGAAAATCATAGAAAAGCTGATTGGAAATAGAATGCTTAAGTTTGCTTTTATCATTGGCTTTTTATTTATATGTTTAACGGGATATGGCGTGTATTGGGCATTTTTCGATATGAAGCGGTTACCGGCAGGCGAGTATCTTACCGAAGAAATATCTCCTGATGGGACGTATACTTTGAGGGCATATGTATCGAGTACAGGCTTGAGCGCGGATGCCGTAAGAGGCGAATTGGTGTTTAATAAGCGCAATGGCAAAACGAAAAACATCTATTGGAACTATCGTGAATCAAGCGCGAATATCGAGTGGCTGGATAATTCCACAGTCATGATCAACGGGCATACTCTTGATGTTCTTAACGATAAATTCGATTTTCGCAATCAATGATTTAATTGACTAATATATTCTTTTAAAAACGACTAGGTAAATTGCTCCCTAATCATCTTTTCGGAGCGATTTTCCAAACGAGGGAAGCATGACTTATTGCTGGGAATTTACGTTAATATTTATGTGTAGATTAAGAAATGAAGTTAAAACAGCTTATTATTCGGGAAAGCAAGGATGTTTCAAAAGAAGCGAATGATATTTAGTGCAGCGAGATTAGCAGTTAAAGGGGAACTACATAATGAAAATAAAACCGACAAAAGAAATCCTGCTTTCATGGATGGAGAGCTATGTACCGGAAAAGGATTTATTTTTCCTTTCGAAAGAACAGCTTACTCATGGAATCGACTTAACAGGTGTGCTGATAATGCCGATCGATGAATTTTACAGCCATAGCACATATGGACAATTAAATTATGTAAACGGCTATGAATACTGGAATATAAAGAGTGCTCAATATGTAATCATTGCCAAAAAGGAATGGATTGAAAGCATGGCTGAAGGGGTAAAACAATTCATTTTAAATTCGCAAGTGCAATGTGGAAGAGGACTTGTGCTGCCCGCCGCGTTCATGCAGGAAATCGAGAAAATACCTTCAAGTTATACAGTGAATGGGCATATTGTCATTCAGCGTTCCATGTGGGAGAAGCTTGATGAATCGTCCAAAGAACAAATACTTGCAACGATGGTCTATGAATGGTGGGATAACGGGGAATGCGAGAAAACGCCAAAATTTTTGCCTAGTTTTCTGAAACCATTTGCCAATACTTTTGATTATCACCAAGGCGCCAATTGTTTAGCGGCGGTTTTATACGCTATTTCGGAAGGGGAACAAGAGTGGTTTATTTATGAATGGATACACCAGAAAACATTTCTTGAAAAGTTGAAACAGTATCACTACGAGGAATTCCTGGATGAAGAACTGCACCAAGGAGATATCGTGGTCTGGCAAGATGAAAATGGCATCATCCAACATGCTGCCTACTATATTGGAGAAGAATTATATTTTAATAAACATGGACAAACGATGTTTAATCCTTGGAAAATACTTGCGAAAGACCAGCTTTATAAAGAGTGGGTACATCTGGCACTTGTTAAGTATCGACAAAGTAATGCAGCAGCTTAGTGGAAGAAAACTGGATTCAATTTAGAAAGCGAGGGGGATGTTATTGTCTTTAGTCCGTCTTTCAGATATTTTGCTGACTCAATTAAAAAAGACCATCCAGCATGAACGTCCATTTATCGTAGGGATTGACGGGCTGGGCGGTGCTGGAAAAACTACTTTTGTAGAGAAACTCAGCAAAGTTTTGTCGGAAAAAGGATATGATGTTGCAACACTGCATATTGATGATTATATTGTTGAATCCGACAAACGATATAACACGGGATATGAAGAGTGGCATGAATACTATTTTCTTCAATGGGATATAAAATTATTGCAAACAGAATTGTTCCAGTCGTTATATGATGGCAGGAGATTAATGAATTTGCCGTTATACGATAAAACAGCCGACAATATCTCGGCACAGAAATTATGCATAGCGCCTCTTTCCATTGTACTGATAGAAGGCGTATTTATTCAAAGGCGGGAATGGAGAGAGTATTTTGATTTCGTTATATTTTTGGAATGTCCCCAAAAAGAGAGAGAAAATCGAGTGTTAAATCGGGATTTGTATATTGGAGATTATCAGCATAGGCTGAATAAATATGAAAGAAGATATTGGATAGCCGAAGAATACTACGTCAAAATGGAAAATCCTAAGGGGAAAGCAGATGTAATATATAACTCATTTGGCGCATGTTCAAGCCAGCTATCTGAAAAGAATCCCAGTTAGCTGGCCGTTCGTCTTGTGTATTGTTAAAATGTGCTATTTTCTTTATTTCAAGCTTACCATTCATCTTATATTTTAATTTACTTCAAAAAATATGCTCTAGTCATCAGGAATGATCTGTAATAAATTTTTTATTGCTGATTCGGGTTTCAGAGATTGTGTAAAATCCAGGATATCCGTTTTAGAGTAAGGGGCGGCATCAATATCATCATGAAGGTCATAAGTTTGAACAATGATTGTATATTTTTCATGATCCACTGCTATTTCCGAAACAGCTATGATGTATTGATTTTCGCCATGAGGTGTTTCAGAGGCCGGGATGAGTTTCCAGTTCCCGGCTTTTTCTATGATGTCATGGTTGTTTTCAAGATTAACTTCACCTTTAAAAATTTGTGTGAAGTAAGAATTTTGCGGACTTTGGAAACTTAAAGCTAATGTAATTTCCTCTGGTGAATAGGAATCTTTGTATCCACCGCTTTTCGACCAGTAATTAAAACTAGCTTTCTTAAGCTCGTACTTTTCCGGACTGTTAATTATTGATCGTTGTAAGTGGTTTGTGACTTCATTTGACAACATTTTCCAGCTGCTTTTATTAGCCTTTCCATTAACGATATTATGTAAAGAAGCCTTCATTTCCTCAGTTACTTTTACTTCCATTGCACGATAATCGGCTTGGGAGCTGCCATTAAAGTTTAAAGTTTTAAATAGCGGCAGGCATAGAATGGTGAACAATACAAAAGCAGAAGCCAAAACTGTGTAGTAAACTCCATGGAACTTTTTTGCCGGGCTTTTCTTTGCTGCTTTTCTGCGAATTTGCTGACCTTCTTCATGAGAAAAGTGCACATGTTTATTCAAATATCCCCGTATCTCTTCTTTCACATGTTTATCGAATTTGTCCATTACTATTTCTCCTTTCCAATTTGCTTTGAAGAATTTTCTTTCCGCGAAGTAGTCTTGATTTAATCGTATTAATATTAATACTGAGAATTTCGCTTATTTCGGCCATGGTCAATTCCTCATAATAATAAAGGATGAGTACCTCTTTATATTTGGTTGGCAGCTTGGCTATTTGTTCAATCATACTTCTTGAAGCCTGTGCATTAATAACTTGTTCTTCCGCAGATGGAACTGTGAGTACGGATGAAATAATCGGCTTATAAATCAGCTTCTTTATACTCCAACGTTTTTTATAATCCTTGCATTTATTGATAGTAATACGAATTAACCAAGTCTTATAGCTGCATTCATGCCGGAAGCTAGATAACTTTTGATAACAGGTTATAAAAACTTCCTGAATAATATCCTCACATTCGGACAAATCATTCACATATAAGAAAGCAATTCTTTTAAAATCGGCTGCATAGTCGTCCATCAGTTGATTCAGTATTACATCTGATGAAACTTCTGAATAATCTGCTTCAACATCTATCACTCATAGCGCCTCCTTTCATAGATTAGACGAGCCTCGAATTGAAAGTGACTCATAATAGTTTTATATATTCACTTATTGGTTAAAACTGTAAAACGTTGAAACCTTATTTCCATTTTTTTATTGAATGAACCTACACATATAGCCCAATCAGAAAAAGAATTGCCTATAGCAACACTATGAACTTTAACTGAAGCAACTGATCGTCTTGAAACAACTCTTCAGACTCCTCACTATTTCATGAATTTTGTATTCCTGCTTCCATTATATTGAAGGTTTAATTGAAGAGCTAACAGACTAGATGCCTATCGTTGTATCGTTTTGTTTTTTGTGTAATGGAAATGACTTCTTTTCATTAAAAATTTTAATATTCTGTAACCTTTTTTCTTTTGCTGAGTCTAATTGAATACAAACAATGGAAATGGAGGGGTTAATATGAAAATAGGCAAACTTTTTGGCATGGGGCTTATCACTTCAATTACTGCTGTTTTAGCGCTCGGTTATGTTATGTTCACTAAAAATATAGAAGCGCAGGCAACGGGTATTTTATATGAAGGGGGCACGTATTCCATTACGCTGAAGCAGCCAATCACGGAAAAGAGTTTAACGGATGGTTCAATTGTTGTAACAGATGAAAAAGGAAAAAATATGAAGGCGGAATTTTCGATTGACAGCAGCGGGAAAACTTTATCAGTTGACGGGTTGAAGGCAGGGAAATACGCCCTTCAAATCAAACAAGCAGCATACGCGAAGAAATCAAAATCGCAGCAGGATCAGTCTGTGGCGATTGAAGTCGTCAGGAAAGTGGGGGAAATTGCTTCAACGGAAGATTTGAAAGATTATTTTCGGGTATTTTTAGCTTCGGAAAATGCATTGTCGAATCGATTTAACGATATGCCGACAGAGGAATCCGCTATGTCAATGGATACGAGCGAATCTAAAAGCGAAGCGGGGAGCCATTCCACTACAAACAATCAAGTGGAGGGCATTGAAGAAGGAGACATTACGATTACAGACGGTCGCTATATTTATACGATTGTTGATAATAAAGTAGTCTTTGTCGATGCACAAACTTTACAAGTAGTGAAGCGTTTGACAATCGGCAAAGAAATTTACCCATCGCATTTAATGCTCCATGAAAATACATTAATCGTAGGGTACACGGAATATATTCAAACACAAAAAGAGCCGCATTACGACGGGAAAACCGTAACGAAAATTGCTTTTTATGATGTGAAGGATGCGAAAAACCCGACTTTGGTGCGCGAGGTAGGGCATGATGGAGATATTACGAATATTCGCAAGTCAGGCAGCTATTTATACGTTGTGTCGAGCCGTATGCCGAACTATTGGCTGCTTCGGGAAACAGCTGATGTCGAATTGCGTCCGTCCACGTATGACGGGAAAAAAGAAACGATTATGCCGGTCGAAAAAATCCGTATTTTACCTGAAAGCAATGAGCCGAACTATTTGATCGTATCTGCAATTGATGTAAGCAATGCAAAGTCCAATGAATGGAAAACAGAGAGCTTTTTAGGGAACAGCGGGCAAATGTATATGTCCGAAAAAGCGATTTACATTGCATCGATGAATCGTTACGGTTTCTGGCCGGCTGTTGATATCGTGTCTCCTGATGAAACGACATCGAACATAATGCCGGCACGCGAAAATAATGAAACGACGATCTACAAAATTTCGATTGATAAGACAGCGGTTAAAATGACGGCGCAAGGAAAAGTGACAGGCGCTGTATTGAATCAGTTTTCAATGGATGAGCATGACGGCCATTTCCGTATTGCAACGACAGAAGGCAATGCATGGGGAACGGAGGCGAATTCCAAAAACCACTTGTTCATTTTGGATGCGAATTTAAAGCAAGTAGGCGCGGTGAATGATTTAGCAAAAGGCGAGCGCATTTACTCGGCCCGTTTTATCGGGGACAAAGCGTATTTAGTAACATTTAGGGAAACAGATCCTCTATTTGTCATCGATACGCAAAACCCGAAAGCTCCAAAAGTGCTGGGGGAACTGAAAATCCCGGGATTCAGCAATTATTTGCATCCGATTGGCGAAAATCATCTTCTTGGGATCGGCTATGATACGGAAGTTCGCATGGAGAAAGGTGCCAAAGAGCCTGTTGTGCTGACACAGGGCATGAAGCTGAGCTTGTTTGATGTGACGGATTTCAACAATCCGAAAGAAAAGCAAGCAGTTGTTATCGGTGGACGCGGAACATACTCTTCTGTTCAATATGACCATAAAGCTTTATTCAGAGACCCGCGCCAAAATTATTACGGCTTCCCTGTAACGATTTACTCGCCGACAGATGAGGAGGACCGTCTGAAATATGAGGGAACGGGTGCCCAAATTTATAAAGTGACGACTTCTGGCATTGAACTTGTGGCAGACCTTATGGAAAAGGCGCGTCCTGGTGAACAATATGAGGATTCGTACAATGTAGTGCAGCGCCTTTTATATGTAGAGGATCAATTGTTTACAGTGTCTCGTTCGAAGGTGACAAGTTTCAATGGGAAAACGTTTGAAAAGCAGCAAATGACAGGTTTTTAATAGTTGATGCTAAACCGCAAGCACTGAGGGAGCTGTGCTTGCGGTTTTTCGTGCTTTTTAAGGAAACTATAGATTTTGGCAATGTAGATAACTTTATAAAAAAGTGTTGTCCCCGTCCAGGCAAACCGCGCCAACTTTTCGCACCATTAGACCCCACCGTGCAAAAGAAAGGCACGGAAAATCCACGGTTATTTAAAATCCACTATCATTTTTAATAAGGGCTTCTCTTTTGGATTGGAGTCGGCGAAATTTACACTCCCTGATAGAAATTCCGGCTCTTAATTAAATTAATAAGAAAAATAACCGGAGATTTTCCGGTTATTTGCGCAATGTGGCTCTTTTTGGAGTAAATAAGAGGAATTTTTCCGGTTATCCAAAGAAAAATACTCCATTTTCATGTTTTTTAGGTCAATAGGCGGAATTTCTCCGTCTATTGAGACCATTTTTTATTGTATTTTTTAAATAAGGGGAATTTTTCCGTCTATTTCTTAAAGAGGCATTTAAACGGACCGCCCCCCGTTAATAGCGAATCCCTCTTCATCCCAGTTGCGGGAATCCGTCTCTTTTTTGCCATGGAGCCGCTTCACTGAAAATATGCTTAGATTGCCTCGGGGATTTTCAGCTGGCGAATAAAATAGACAGACATATTAACTGAAGAAACGAGACTGGTAGTTGTACCCGTAAAAATTGTTAATTGAAATGAAAGCCAAAATTAAAAAGACAGATCTTCAGCGCCCGCTGCAAAAGTGGTGGAACGTTTACTTTTGCGTCGGGTCCTCGAATGTCTGTCGGAGTTGAACGGGCGCTTTAGCACTTTTGTTCTTGAATTAAAAATTATGCTTTTATTTTAGATTTCTTAAGAAATTCTTCACTTTTAGCCTTTCTAAATATTAAGATTTGCCCTTTACACTGAATACAAGGGAAAAGGAGTGAGCGGTATGATTAAAGTGAATAACCTGCAGCATACATTTTTGATCGGCAAAAAAGGAAAGGAAAAACGGGTGCCGGTACTTCGAAATGTTACATTTGATGTAAAGCAAGGCGAAATTGTGGCCATCGTCGGAAAAAGCGGGTCGGGCAAATCCACGCTGCTGCAAACAATAGCTGGTTTCATGAAGCCGGAGCATGGCTCAATTTTAGTGAACGCCCAGGAGATTGCAGCATTTAATGAAGCCCAGAGCGCTAAGTTTCGCCTGGAAAACTTCGGCTTTATTTTTCAAAACTTTCAGTTGATGCCTAGCTTGACTGCATTTGAAAACATTGAATTGCCGCTGAAGCTTCAGGGAATGAATGTGATGGAGCGCAGAAAACGTGTGGAGATTATTATGAAAAAGGTTGGTTTAAACGAAGTGGCGGATCATTTCCCGAATGAATTGTCAGGTGGGCAGCAGCAGCGTGTAAGCATTGCGCGTGCACTTGTGACGAATGCGCCCATTTTATTGGCGGATGAACCGACAGGCAGCCTGGATTCGGAAACAGAACAGGATATTTTGATGCTTATCCAGCAACTAAACCGTGAACTGAATTTAACATTCATTATTATTACGCATGACGAGGAAGTGGCAATGATTGCCAATAAGCGTTTTCGCATGCATGACGGCGAGTTGGTGAAAGAAGGTGAACAGCATGTTGTTTAAGGATCAGGTGGATTTTGTGATGCAGCATATTAAGAAAAATAAGCTGCGTGTATTTATGACGGTACTTGCGGCAACGATGGGCTGTGCGTTTTTAATCGTGCTTGCATCGATTGGATTCGGGCTCCAGGCATCGATGGAAGAGGAAATCTTATCGAGCGAAAGCGTCACAAAAATTGAAGTACGCGGCGGCGATGCACAGTTTTCGGCAGAGGAAATAGCGGAGATTGAAGCGGTTGAAAATGTGCAGACAGTATTGAAAACGACAAGCATGGATGCCGCTGTACAAAGCTTTTTTGAGGACCGAGATACATTTACTGCGCTGCGTTTAACGGACTTTTCCGATTATGCGACAATAGCGGAACCGTTATCGGAAGGCACATACCCAAAAAGCGAAAACGAAATTGTTGTCGGCTATCATTTCGGCCAAACATTATTGAACGAGGCGGACCGCAAATTAATCGAGGAAAAATCAAAAGAGGCGGAAGCGGAAGGCACGTATTATGACGGAAAAGAGGAAGGCTATAAAGGTTCGCTGATCGGCAAGGAAATCGAGCTTGCTTTGAGCACGAATGAGCATCCGGATAAGCTTTCAGAACGCATGACTTATACGATTGTCGGCGTAATGCCAAAGCCTGCATATGAATGGGCGATTGAAAACAATATTTTTATGATGGACGAGCAACGTGAAGCTCTTGAAAATGTTTATAAGCAAGTAGTGGATAATAGTGAAACAGCTGATTTTCAGCTTTTCTATGAGCGCTTTGATATTTATGCGAAAAGCTTGGAGTATGTGAAGCCGATTCTGGAGGAACTGCGCGGGAAGGGCTATAGTGAATATTCGGTTACCGAACAGCTGGATGACTTGAATGTGTTCTTCCTAGTGTTGAAGGCAGGGCTCGTTTTCGTTGGGACAATCGCTGTGCTTATTGCATCAATCGGAATATTCAACACAATGACGATGGCGGTAACGGAGCGCACGCGTGAAATAGGTGTATTGAAGGCAATTGGGGCGAGTCCGAAATTGATCCAGCGACTGTTTTTAATGGAAAGCATATTTATCGGGGTCATCGGGACGGTCATCGCAATTGTGATTTCGTATTTAGTGAGCTTCGCATCCAATCTGTTATTGCCGATTGTATTGGAAGCCGCAACAGGTGAAGAAAATTTCGGCAACATCCAATTTTCGGCCATCCCTTGGCAGCTTGTTGTTATTGCAGCGACTATCAGCATTGGTGTAGCGATGATTTCAGGGCTGCGACCAGCGCGAAAAGCAACGAAAATCGAAGTGATGCAGGCACTAAGACAAGAATTATAAGAGGGAAAATTCACCCCGCAAAAGTAGGCTTTTCTACTTTTACGGGGTATTAATTTTTCAGAAGCGCTTCAAGTAAGCGTAATTCCTGTTCAATGTTCAAATAGGCTTCTTCCGCTTGTTCGATTGATATAAGTTCAAATTGGAGCGATTGTTTTGGAGTGAGCTGCGCTAAACGGTGCAAATCGGCTGTAATTACTTGTGCCGCTTTCGGATAGCCGCCTGTTGTTTGCCGATCCGCCATCAATACGATCGGCTGTCCGCTCGGCGGTAGCTGAATCGTGCCGAATGTGACTGCTTCGGAAAGTAATTGGAATTGGCTTTCTATGTAAATAGGCGTGTGTGCTTCCAGGTGAAAGCCCATACGATCCGCTTTGAGGGATATCGTATAGCTTTGTTCAAGAAAGTTTTTTTGCATATGCATGCTGAATTGCTGCCATTCGGTTCCTTGTAATATACGAATGGGTGCATTTTTATAAAAGTAATCTGTTTTCACTTTGAAGGCAGAATAGTTTGCTGCCGATTCTTCATAGGGAATTTCATCTTGTGCCTGAAGAGCCCGACCTTCCAACCCGCCAAATTGCGCCTTTGTATATGTGCTTCGACTGCCCAAAATCTGTTCGACCAAAAATCCGCCTGCAATGCATAAATAGCTTCTAGCGCCATTCAATATTGCCCCACAGTTCAATAAATCGCCCGCTTTAACGCGGATGACTTTATACATCGAAATAGGCTTATCATTAATTGTCGCCTGCATCATACCCCCTGTCAAAACGATCGCCGTTGCCTTTGCAAACTGAAACATCCCTCCAATTAATGTCATTTCGATTGCGGCTTTATTGGACTGCTTCAGTAATGCATTGCCGATCCGAAAAGCGATCTGATCCATTACACCGCTTGAAATGACGCCATATTGCTGATAGCCGGTACGTCCGGAATCCTGGATAGTGGCAAACAATCCAGGTTTTACTACTTTTAGCATAAAGCATTCTCCTTTACTTCAACAAATCGCACCGTATCGCCGGCCCGCAATAATGTCGGGGGATTTTGTCCGGGCAGGAACAATGGTGTCATCGTGCGTCCGATAATTTGCCATCCCCCTGGTGTCGCAAGCGGGTATATGCCTGTCTGCTCGCCGGCAATGCCGACCGAACCCGCCGCAATCGCAGGTCTTGGCGTTGTATGGCGGGGTGTTGCGATGCGCTGGTCCATTCCGCCTAAAAACGGGAACCCTGGTGCAAAGCCGAGCATGTGCACGAGATAGTTTTGTGATATATGAATTTCAATCACTTCATCCGGCGTCAATCCATGTACTTTGGCAACGTAGTTTAAGTCGGGGCCAAATTCACCGCCATATAAAACAGGAATATCGATTTTGCGGCCGACTTCCGGAAAAGATTCCCTTTGCTGATCGAGTAATTTCTCTATATATTCCTGCACCTTTTCGGCAATCGTTGTAGTGGAGGCAAATTGAAAAGATTTGCGGACGATGAATGGGTCATAGTAGACGCAAAAATTTGTATAGCTTGGCACAAGTTCGATAAAACCGGGGAAAGGTTGCTGCTCTAATATTTTCATTGATTGCTGAATATGGCGGTGTGTTTGTTCATTGATTGTCGTACTGAACTGAACGAATAGTGCATTGTCGCTAAGTTGTTTAAACTGAAGCATCGGCATGGATTTTCACCTCATCATTGGATTCGTGCTTTTTATATGGCATGATAATAGCATAACATTTGGAAGATTCAAAATGCGGAGGGCAAAATTATGATGACAGTCGATATAAATTGTGATTTAGGAGAAAGCTTTGGGCGGTATGAATTAGGGGAGCAGGAGGAAATATTGCGTTACGTCACTTCGGCAAATATCGCCTGCGGTTTTCACGCAGGTGATCCGTCCGTGATGCGAAAAACGGTGGAACTTGCAATAGCGAATAATGTGCAAATTGGCGCACATCCGGGGCTTCCCGACTTGAATGGCTTCGGTCGCCGGGAAATGAATATTACCGGGCAGGAAGCATACGATATTGTCGTCTACCAAATTGGCGCGCTCCAAGGATTTTTGACGACAAAAGGGGTGCAAATGCAGCATGTAAAGCCGCATGGCGCACTTTATAATATGGCGGCAGCTGATGATGTACTTGCAAAAGCGATCGCGAAAGCTGTATACGATATATCCCCTCAGCTTATTTTATACGGGTTGGCATCGAGCAGGTTAACAGCGGCCGGCGAGGAGCTGGGACTGAAGACAGTGCATGAAGTATTTGCGGATCGAACGTATGAGCAAAATGGCATATTAACACCCCGCAACAGAAGCAATGCGCTTATTACTGACGAGACGCAAGCGATTGCGCAAATCATCGAAATGGTGAAAGAGGGGACGGTCACTTCCGTTCAGCAAACGAAAGTCGCGCTTCAGGCACATAGTATTTGTTTGCACGGAGACGGAATGCATGCAGTGCGCTTTGCAAAGCTGGCACGAACGGAATTGGAGAAAGAAGGTGTCGCAGTAAAGGCATTTCGGACATTTGATTAAAAAAACGAAAAGGCGTCATTCCGAACAAAGGAATAATCCGCCTTTTCGCATATTTTCCTAATGATAGCCCAAAATGTCGGTAATCGTTAAAAACTCATAGCCTTCATCCTGTAAGTAGGCAAGCACCGGCTCTAGTCCATCTGCGGTTGATTGATGAATATCATGCATCAGCACAATCGCATTGTTGTGCAATCCTTCTTTTAACTTTGGCAGAAGCTTTTCCGGATCACGGTGTTTCCAGTCGAGCGTATCGATTGTCCAGTTGACCGTTTTACAAGGAATAAGCTTGCGGACAGAATCATTGATTGCTCCATATGGCGGGCGGAATACGGTTGAGTTTTCGCCGATCGCATTGACGATGGCTTGCTCTGTTGATTCGTACTCTTTTTGAATGGCTGCGGCTGACATTTTCGTTAAAACCGGATGTGTCCACGTATGGTTGCCGATTTCATGCCCTGCCTCACGCACTTCACGCGCCAGTCCAGGATAATATTGCACTCGGCTTCCAAGCATGAAGAAGGTTGCCTTAGCATTATACTTTTTCAGGAGCGCTAAAATTTGTTTCGTCACTTCTGGGTGTGGGCCGTCGTCAAATGTGAGCGCAATCCGTTTTTTGGAAGGATCATTATCATTTTTAGGAAGAATCGTTTCCCCTGCCTGCATCGCAATTTGGAAGTCTGATGCCAAAAGCGGATTAATAAAGGATAAAGACATTTCCACTGTCGGCAATCCTGCTTCCGGCTCTGTCACTTCCCCTTCATTGAAGTAAATGATGAGCGAATCTTCTTTCAAAGCAAAACGCTTGAATAAACGCCATTTTGGCTGAGTGGCGTATGCGAGCTCCTCTTTTAAAATATAATCTTTATATGCACCTTTTTTTAGCAATTCAGATTGCACATGTGTCGCGAAAGTTTCCAAGCTTTTTAAATCTTCATTGAGCAGTGTGCGAATATCGAATAACTCGCCGGTCTCATTGTCGATTAAAAATGTTTCAATCGTCGTTTGTTGCTCCTCTGCATTTAAAATCGTTTTATTCGTTAAGACGAATGAGTAATAATGGTCATGCTCAAATGTTTCAAGGCTTATATTCAATTCGCCCGTCAGTTCTTTCAAGTTTTGCTGAAGGCGCATCATGCTTATGTAATAGTCTTTCGATTCCTCAATATATGTTGTTACAGCTTCATTGAAATTTTCGTATTCCGTAAGCGGGTATTGGATTGCATACGGCATTTTTTCGTCATTCGAAATGTCCGTTACAATTTTTACCCCAGGGAAAATTGATTGTTCTTCACTAATAGTGGAAAAATTATCCTCTGCTGCTGTTTCCTCTTTTGGAGGGAAAATAGGGTTATCACTTAATACTGTTAAATAGACAATAATGGCTCCTAAAAAACCGATAGAGCTTATGAGGAGCAAGTCAATCCAAGGACCACGCCGTTTTCTGTATGGATTTGTCATGATGTATTCGGTTCCTTTCTTGAAATATAGTGATATAGGCAATGCTGCGAATAATCAGCGAATAAATTTTTTTAAGCAAATACATTGTTATGTTAGCATAAATTGTCCGAAAAAAGACTGTTATTTTAATGTTGCTTCAAGTAATATGAGCTAAGAAGTGGAAGGAGGTCCATCAAATGAATGCTGGACGTACTGAAATGGCGATTGAATGCTGTTTGCTTGCAGGTCGCATCATGATAGAAAGTGGTGCGGAAACGTATCGGGTGGAAGATACGATGCTGCGAATGGCCCGTTCTCAAAACATGATGGATGCACAAAGCTATGTTACGCCAACAGGGATCATTTTTTCTCTTGGTAAAACACAGCCTACACGAATTACATCGATTTCGACACGAATTACCGATCTACACCGAATTGTCCTCGTCAATAATGTTTCCCGTAAGCTTACATCTCAAATGATAACACTAGAGCAGGCATATGACGAGTTAAAGAAGATAGAAAAAACGAATTATTTTCTGCCGATTTTAATCCAGGTTTTGGCTGCGAGTTTGGCGAGCAGTTCGTTCCTGCTGCTGTTTAAGGGGATGGTTACGGATATTCCGGCAGCGTTTATTGCGGGCGGGTTAGGTTTATATATCGTGACAATAATCCATAATATGACACGCGTGAAATTTTTCTCGGAATTTCTTGCGGCAGTGACGGTTGGTATTGTGGCATCGGTCGCAATCCATTTTGGTTTAGGGACAGAAATAGACAAAATCATAATCGGCTCTGTCATGCCGCTCGTTCCGGGTTTGCTCATTACGAACGCAGTGCGTGATTTGATGGCCGGACATTTTACGGCCGGAATGGCAAAGGGAGCCGAAGCATTTTTGACAGCATTCGCGATTGGTTCGGGCATTGCGCTCGTGCTTTCCTTTTAAAGGAGGTAAGACGGATTGATGGATAGTATTTATATTCAAATGATTATCAGTTTCATCGCAACAGCATGCTTTGGCGTCATTTTTAATGCGCCGACAAAAACGATTCCTGCATGTGGGTTAGTCGGTGCGGTAGGCTGGGCAATTTATTATGCATTGGTCGATTCGGGGCTGGATGATGTGCGTGCATCTTTTCTCGGGGCGTTTGTCGTTTCATTAGTAGCATATTTTTTTGCGCGAAAATTTAGAATGCCGATGATTATTTTCAGTGTTTCGGGGATTATTCCGCTTGTGCCAGGTGGGATTGCATACAACACGATGCGCAATGTGATGGAGCTCGACTATATTATGGGCCTGCAAAACGGGATGCGCGCATTTATGATTTCAGGGGCGATCGCAATGGGACTCGTTTTTGCGGAAGTGATGATGCAAATTATATTGCGATTGATGAGTCAGGGCAAGACATCGATTCAATCGTTCATGAAAGCGAAAAAAAGAAGCTCGTAATGCACTGTTCTTTCAGATGCATTACGAGCTTTTCGCTTAAACAAACAACGAAGAAATTTCGCTTGTTGGGCTTGGCTTGCTAATGAAGTAACCTTGTATTACATCACAGCCGATGTTTGTCAAAAACTGTTTTTGTTCTTCTGTTTCGACACCTTCAGCAACTACTGTCAAATTCATTGATTTGCCAAGCTGCACCATGCCATTGACGAGCTGCTGGGATTTTTCCGATTTCAGCGCACGGATAAATGTTTGGTCGATCTTTAAAATGGAAATCGGCAAAAGCTGCATATAACGGAACGAGCCGTAGCCTGTACCGAAGTCATCGAGCGCAAAGACGATTCCTTCATTTTCGAGTGTCCGCATTTGCCTGATGATTCTTGTTTCCGCTTCAGCTTCCAATGCGAACTTTTCCGTAATTTCGATTTGTATCAAATGTGCAGGGCATCCTGTACGTTCAAGCGTTTCCAAAATGGACTTTGCCATGTTTTTATCACGGAATTCGCGAACAGAGGAGTTAATACTCACTTTAATTGGATGTCCGGCATTCTTCCAAAGGACCGCTTGCTCGCATGCCTTTTCCAGCATGAACGAACCGATATTATTAATGAGGCCTGTTTCCTCGGCGATAGGAATCAGCTCGTCAGGCGAAACGACGCCTATTTCTTCATCGTCCCAGCGAACCAATGCTTCAACAGCAGTGATTTTCCCTGATTTCACGTCGAGCTGCGGCTGATAGAATACATGCAAGTTTTTTTGGTCCAATGCAAGCAAGAGCCGCTTTTCAACAATCGATTTTCGATTTAATGCATCATGGGAGGATTTTGACAATGATACGATACTATCCCCGCCCGCACTGCGAACAGAGGAAATCGTGGCCAATGATGCTTTCATCAACTGCGAAAATGTCAGCTGGTCTTCCGGATAGCGCGTAATCCCGCCGCTTATTGACAGCGGTACAGCAACATTGCCGTTGTAGACCGGATTTTGCTGCAAATAATTCAGGAAGCCTTGCGTAAACCATTCAGGCAATGGCGTAATTACAACAAATTCATTTTCGTTAATACGGGCCATCATGCTGTCCTGAAAATACATTTTCATACGTTTCGTGAATTCCACAATAAGCGAATTTCCGGATCCGCCATCATGTAAATCCTTGATCGTGTAAAACTTGTCAATGCTTAAGTAAACAAATGAAAAATGACGCTCTTCCTGTATCATATCCCCGATGATCTGCGCTAGGCGGTGCACATTGATCATGCCTGTTTCTGTATCGATATACGCGATTTTTTCCAGCTGGAACTGGATCGCCTTATCTTTTGTAATATTTCTTTCTATAAGCAAATATTGATTCATGTCGGGTGTTTGCCCAATCATTGGAATTGCCGTCAAATGCACCCAATATGCTTGCTCATCCTTTGTCAACTTTTCCACATCGCCTTGCCAAATTTGCCCGTTTTGCAATGTTTTCCAAATTTCGAGGGCGATTTTATCGGATTCTTCGTTTTTAGGAAACAGCTGCCAAAATGTTTTTCCTATGACGCGTTTTGGTGTCCAATGGCTTGTCTTTAAAAATTGCTGATTTGTTTGGATGATAAAGCCATCTTGATCAAGTGTGACCGTCATGAAAGATTGGTGAATGCCGTTTTTCAAATCGACTAAATTTTGCTGTTCGTCATCCAATAAACGAATTTCCTCATTTGGCACACAAAGGACGTATATAGCTGCTTCGTTTTCGAAAACTATAGGCTTTGTATAAAGCGTGCAAATTTTGGAAGACTTATCCTTCATTGCGATCGGCATATTGTGCATACATAGAGCAGCCGTGCTCGTTAAGATCGATTCGACCGCATCGTCGCCCATTTCCGAAAAGAGTGTGTCATGGATCGGTCTATTTTCCAGTTCTTTTATCTCTATTGTCGAACAGTCAAAATGATGGAGATTTCCTTTGACGATTGTACCTTTAGGCAAAAGTATAAAAGAAGGGAAAGGAGCAACTAGCAATGAATCAATAGTAGTAGAATGGATTTGCTCGTTTGTCATAAGTTGAGTCTCCTTAATTAATAAATTAATACTACAATTATAAATACATAACATCCATTAGTCATTAAATAAAAGTTTTTATATACCAAAAATAAGTTTTTTCTAGGATTATTATACCTGATTTTTAGGAGGTAGGGGGCTAAATTTATTTGCAGTTTTACTTTTTATTAGATACATAAGGTCTATTGTCTTTTTAATAGTTCTTTTGGGAAGGGAAACGTTCAAGAGGGGGAGGTTAATTGAAGGCTATTTTTATTATAGGGAATAGTAGCTATATTCAGTTTTTGCTGGGATTTTAGTTCTAGTATTGCGTAACAACGGCAGCTTTACTAAAATAAAAGCATTAAAGTAGATAGAATTGGAGCAGAAAGAATGAATTTATCGGCAATAACCGTGTCGTTTCCTTTAGATCAAGAAACATATGAAGAAATACAGGAATTATGTAAGGCAGCTGCTGAGTGCGACGGCATACTGCTGAACCAAGTAATGAATTTACCACTTGCGAGAAGCTATGATACACGCGGATTTTATGCGCTCGTCTATGATGATGAGAAAAATAAACTGGTCGGTGCGGGAACAGCAGTTGATTTAATCGGCTTAAATACGTATGAATGGTCGATGTTAGTGGCGCCGATGTATCGCCAGCTAGGTATCGGAACGGCAATTTTGGCTGTTTTGAAAGAAGGAATGGCAATACGCGAAAGTGAAGGCGAGCTGGCATTGGTGATGGAAGGCTCCAACTACGGAAAAGAGTTTTTGCAAAAAAACGGCTATTTATACAGTTTTTCCGAAGCGACTTTGGAAGCCCATGCGGAAGTTTTACAGCAAAAAAGCGCTGTCACGCTGCGCCCATTTATGCAAAAGGATACGGAAGCGCTTGTTTCCATTTTCAGTGATGCTTTTGGGGATATGCGCGAGGAATCGTTGGAGCTTATCGAATTCAATACGACGACGGAAGGATTATTAATGTGGACCGCGGAAATGGATGGGGAAGTTGTCGGAACAGTGACGACCCGCAAAGAAGGGGAAGTACAATGGATAACGGCTTTTGCGGTTGCGTCAAATAAGCAAAGACAAGGGATCGGCACGCAAATTTTGAATTACGTGAAAGACTACGCTATACGTACAGGCGAGAAGACGGTGCTATTGGATGTGGAAATTGAAAATATAGGTGCGCTTCGTGTATATGAAAAAGCAGGTTTCATGAAGTCATCACAGCTTGATTATTATATTTGTATCCATTAAAAAGGATGAGCGAATATCGCTCATCCTTTTAGATGGGGAAAAATATAGGCTTCGGCGAAACGTGCATAAAAACAACTATCGTTTCAAGCTATTTTACTGATTTACTCCATTAAAAATGCTTCTTTGGAAGGGCCGATTAAATAGAGCTCATGCATTGCCCTTGTCAAGGCTACATATAGCAGCTTTCGATCAAGAGGATTGTCGTAATACGGTGCATCGAATGCGGCAAGGATAACAGCATCGAACTCCAAACCTTTTGCCAAATGACTTGGGACAATGAGAAGTTTTTGCTGATCAATCGCTGAATTTTCATCAAGCAGCTGTGCATCAATATTCGATTTTTCAAGCTGTTTCATAAGATGCAGCGCTTCCTTTGTCGTTTTGCAAATAAGGGCGATTGATTGATGATGGCTTTCTTTGATTTTCGCCAAAATATTGTTTATTGTTTTGCTGTCGAATTTTTCGGCGGCGATAAACTCTGGCTTTTTCCCATGCCGTACAACGGGTTCGACGAGAGGCAAATCCTCATCCATCTGCATTAAAATGTCATTTGCCGCTTCCATAATTTCAATTGTTGTCCGATAGCTTTTTTGCAGTGTTGCATATGTAGCGCGCGGAAAAAGTTCGAGTAAAGGCTGCCAATCTGTAAGGGAGCGATAGCTGTGAATTCCTTGGGCTAAATCGCCGACCATCGTGAACATATCCGTTTCAAGTCCTGCCTTTAGTGCGGCGAGCTGGAAATAGCTGTAATCCTGCACTTCATCGATGAAAACAACGCGCATTTTCCACTTGTCCTCAATCCCTTTTATTTTAGCGTGCAAAAACAAAAGTGCCGCTAAATCTTCAAGCATCCATTGTTCTTTTTGATGTGCCTTTAAAAATTGCCCGACTTCTTCCAATGTCCATTCGGGGGCAATTTCGCCCAATAGCTCGCGGTTTGTGATGAGCGAACGGTACAGCTGTTTAATTTTCGCCTTTTGGAATCTTTTCATGTAAACGGAAGCCGTGGATTTTGCCTCCTGTCTGATTTTCGGGATGCGCTCGTCGCGTTCATCGATCAGTTTTGTAACGGTGCGACGGCGTTTTTCCGCATCACGCATTCCATTTAATGCACGCCCTATAGCTTCTTCATAGCGCGTGTTTAATGTAGCAAGGACAGTGACCGTTTTTCGTTTCACTTCCGTTTGGATGACTTTCCTGATGCGTTCGAGCCGCTTTTCGATCGGCATATAGTGGAACTCCGCTAAAAAAAGCTTGCGTAAATGATCCCCTTTCATAATGCGGTATTTCTCAATGAACACATCCTCGAACAAAGCGGCCAGCTGCTCTTCATAATGCTGCAAAAAGCGATTCATCATGAGCTCATAAAATGGGCTGCCTTTCATTTTCAGGATCATTAAGCCGTTGTGCTGTGCTGAAGGGTTTGCGACAAGCTGTTCAAGTTGTTCGTTTGGATTTTGAAGCTTTAACTTTATGTTGAGAGCATCAAGCACATATTGGGCATATGTTGTTTGACAAATTTTATCGACCCCGAGCTCAGGCAAAACGTCGCCGATATATTCTATAAATAAATGGTTGGGTGCTAAAATCATCAGCTGCTCGGCATTGAAATGCTCGCCCATCGTATAGAGGAAGTAGGAAATTCTGTGCAGCGCAATGGTTGTTTTACCTGAACCGGCTGCACCTTGCACGAGAATGGGCTGGCGAAGATGTGCTCGAATAATCTCGTTTTGTTCTTTTTGTATAGTTGAGACGATTTCGGTCAGTCTGACATCGGCCTTTCCTTCGAGTGCCTCCTGGAGTAGTTCATCATTCGTTGTTAAATCGACATCACGGTAATCGAGCAGCTCGGCATTTTCGATTTTGTATTGACGCTTTGCAAATAAATGACCGGAATGTTCTTCGCCACGGACATCATATGTAATATCACCAAGTCGGCCATCATAGTAGACATTTGCGACAGGGGAACGCCAATCGACAATAATCGGCTCATGTGTTTCGCTATGGAAGAGAGAAGTTTTCCCGATATACAAAAATTCCTCGTTCTCTTGTGCGCGCTGGAAATGGATTCTTGCAAAATACGGTTTTTGGCGGATTGCCTCCAAACCTTCTTTTTGATTGCGCGCAAGCTCGAAAAAGCGCGTGTTCATTAAAATATTCAGGAAGCTGTCACTCGAGTCCAAGTAATCAACATTTGCCATTGCGGACCTGATATTTTCCTGCGCTGTTTCAATATCCTTTTTTGAGCTTTGCAAAATTTGATCCATATAATGGACCGTCTCCTGCAAACGCTGCTGTTCCTTTTTGAAATCTTGTTGTGCCATCATGTCGTTCCCCCCATCACTAATCAAAGAATAGGTAATTATCTTAACAAAATGGGAGAGGGATATTCAAGGGGATGAAAAGTCAAAAAGACATTTGATCCCTCCGGAGATTTACCATTTTGCCACATGCTCTTCAATGCAGCCAAGCATTTGCTGGATTTGCACGGTTTCCCCGTTTTCCAGCTGAATATTGCCATTGTAGTAGCCGACCATTTGATGGGCGGAAGAAGCGATTAACTTAACATTTGTTTCTGCCATACGTTCAAAAAATGGTGTAAACGTTAAATCTACTTGTCCGCTGAATTTCGATTTCACTGTCCAAGGTTTCATAAAATCGGTGCGGTCATAGTGAAACAGCACATCTTCGTGGATTTTCGTCATCTTGCCGTCAATGAAGACAGCATTTTCCGTCATGCCAGTGCCGTCTGTCCATTGCCCCCCGAAATTTATGCCGATTCTTTGTCCCCGCACACGCTGTGATGCCATCCCCCAATTCCATGTTGCTTCACGTGGCCATATACCGCGCCCGTAATCGAGCACAGCAAAGCTCTCTTCCTGTGTAAAGGTAAAACGGCGATTCCCGATTTTTACAATGCCTGAAGTCGGTAAAGTGTGATGCTTCGCCGTGAATTGAAATGTTTTACGATTCCATGGAATGACAACATTGAGCGATTCATCGTTTTTAGGATGCTCAATCGTCAGTTCCGCATGTAGATGATCCCCGTCAAAATCGGGGGCAATGACTGTTAAATGTGTATCACCGTTGAAATATGTGAGCTGAATGGACATTTCGCTATTTTTGTATTGAATCGTTTCCAAAACCTGTGTCGGCATTTTTACTTTTGCCCCAAGTGGAATTAATATTGTTTTTTCGAAATAGCGCTGTGTTTCATATTCGAGGAAATAAACGAAGCACACAGCCGCATAATCCAAATGGCTGATCGTTGCGGAAAATAAAATTTCCTCGCCATACACACACCAGTAATTCCATTTTTTCTTGCGCATAAAATGACCGGATAAATTGCAGTCGATAATGGGCATTCGTGCAAAGCCGATTGCCTCTGGATTTAAATTGCCTTTTTTATCACAAAGGGCTGTCGGAAGAACGATTTCCCTTTCTGCATGTTGCCTCATCTTAAACTCCCCCTAAACTGTCTTGGAATATTAAATCATTGCGCCCCGGAAAACATGTATTTGCCAAAGTTGATAGTAGTTAAAATAATTGTATCAAACATTTACAAAAACAGGACATTTTCGCTCTACATTCATATAAAGTACATAATTGCAAAAAATTCGACATACGCTGTGAAAAAAGGAGAATAAAGTTGCCTATATACTATAATCGGATGGCCGCCGTTGCTTATGCAAATAGGTGGTGGGACAGCTTCAATCCCGAGTTCCCTGTATTCCAGGATGACTGCACGAATTTTATTTCGCAATGCTTGTACGCGGGGGGGGCGCCAATGCGCGGGGCACCGAACCGAGGGCAAGGCTGGTGGATGCTCGGGTTGAATGAGCGCTGGAGTTTTAGCTGGTCTGTCGCGCATTCGCTTCGCTGGTATTTGGAAACATCCACGCGTGGTCTGCAGGCGACAAGGGTGAATTCCGCGGAGGAACTGCAGCTGGGGGATGTCATTTTTTATGATTTTGCTGGAGATGGGCGTATTGATCACAGCACAATAGTGACACGGATTGAAAATGGGATCCCGTATGTAAATGCCCATACATCCAACAGCATCAACCGTGAATATACGTATTTGGACTCGACTGCGTATACGCCGCAAATGCGCTATTATTTTTATCATATTGCGGATGAATTTTGAGGCAAATAATGATTGCCATATATTAAATATCGAAAATTCATGCTAATGTATTACTAGTAATAGAAGGAGGGTTTGTCGATGACATTATCAGTAAAAGAAGCAATTTTACAACGTCGCTCCATAAAAAAATTTAATGGCCGGCAAGTTGACAAGCAAGCAGTATTCGAAATTCTGGATGTTGCAAAATGGGCACCGAATCACGGCAATCGCCAGCCTTGGCGCGTTGTGGTAGGTGCGGGCGAACAACTGCCGAAAGTGCACGAGCTGCTTCGCGAGTTCGCAATTCCTAAGTGGCAGGAGCTTTCAGAAGAGACACTTGCCGCCCAAATGCAAAAGTTTACATTAGCGGGTGCCTATGCGTTCGTTTTAGTGACGGAGGATATGCGTCAAAAAGAGCGCTTGGAGGATTATGCTGCAGCATCCTGCTATTTGCAAAATGTACAGCTGCTGGCATGGGAGAAGGGCATCGGTACATGCTGGAAAACACCGGGCTTTCTCGACAATCCGAAATTCCGGGAAGCATTGAACGCACAGCCAAATGAACGCGTGATTTCCATGCTGCAATTCGGATATTTTGATGAAGAAGCGAAACGAAAGGAACGCAAAGAACTTGCGGATTTCGTGACAGAGTTCGGTAACTAATAATAATGGGATGCATGATGAAACAATCGTTTTCTCATGCATTTTTTTTATTAACCAGTAAACTACAAATGGTGGCATTGGGGATGTCTTTGCAGGAAAGTGCTGTCCCCGTCCGGCAAATCGCGCCAAATCCTTGCACTATAGGGCTTCTCCGTGCAACAGGACGGCGCTGAAAAACTGCGGTCATTTAAAATTGCATTTAATTTTTAATAAAAGCCCCTTCTCGTTCACATTTACTGATAGGGATTCTGAATCTTGATTAAGTGATGGAGAGAAATAGGCAGAGATTTTCCGATTATTTGCGCGATGGGGCTCGTTTAGGGGGAAATAAGCGGAGATTTTCCGTTTATCCGAAGAAAAACTCTCCATTTTCATGTTTTTCAGGTTAATAGGCGGAATTTCTCCGTCTATATAAGTTATTTTTGATTGTGTTTTTTTAATAAGGGGAATTTTTCCGTCTATTCAACTTATTCATAGGAATGGCACTTAAACTGCTCTCTCAACGGGTAATATCAGCCTCCTTCATCTTAAATAGCGGAAATCAGCCTCTCTTTTTTCCGTCACCCTCTTACCGCTTCGCTTAAAATATACCTAAATTTCCCCGGGGAGTTTCTACAGACGAATATAATATACAGGCATATTTCTTGAAGAAACAGAACCGATTTCAGCGCCAATAAAGAAACTGCTAATTGAAATGGAAGCCGAAGCCCTTAATAAAGAAAACGAATTTTTAGCGACTTCTGCAATAGAAAAGCAATGAAAAAGTGGAGGAACGTTTACTTTTGTCTCGGAACCTACATTGTCTGTCGGAGCTGGATGGATGCTTTATTGCTTTTGTACTGTTTACTTTATATCAAAAAAGCGATTAAATGAACGGTTTAATCCTATTTTTACTGGAAACCTTTGTTTATGAATATACAAAATTTGCATATAAATTGAAAATGATATAATTAAATAATAAAATGACAGTTATATGAAGAAAATAATATATAAGGGATTATTTCCGGGACTCATATAAGGAAATTTACAAAAAGGAGTTAGTATGCGCTATAAAAGTTTAAAGACTCCACTAATGATCATTTTATTATTAGTTGGAATTATTCCTGTTCTTGCTACGGTTACGTACAATTACTATGCAACATTCAACAGCTTTGAAGAAGTGCAATTCAATCAACAAAATGAAATAGAACATTCCGTATCCAAATATTTTGAGCAGACTGCCGCGGATTTGCAATATTTAGCTGAGTTGTATGCGCAAGATGCGGAAGTGCAGCAATTGCTCTTGGATACGGACCGGGATTCCTTGGGATCTACCGGGGAGGCTCTGTTCAACAAACTGAGCACAGAGCATCAGCTAGCTATTTTGGAAATTGGCGATGCAAATGGAATCGTGCATTTAAGAGGCCATAATCCATCTAAATATGGAGACGATAAATCAGACATTGCAGCAATACAAGGTGCGCTGCAAGGAAATGCCTTCAGCGGCTTTGAGTATGGCTCGAGCGGTCTTGCGGTGAGAGCGTTTGCGCCGATTGAAGTGAATGGGCGGGTGCTCGGGACATTACAGCTTGGCATCGGCAATGAGTTTGTGGCAGCTATCCAAAATATGTTTCCGAACATAGGGCTGCAGCTGCTCAATACGAATGGAGAAATTGTGCAATCATCCGAAAAGGCCAACATCGGTGTACAATTTTCAGGTAAGGCGATTTCCAAAGTATTGGATGGGGAAGCGACACGAATAAAAAATGAAGAGAAAGAGATTGTCGAAAGCTTTTTACCGTTAAAAGATCCGACGGCGGCTTCGGTTATCGGGGGATTGCATCTTGTGCAAAATATTGCAAAGACGCAATCCGCTATGTCAGCCATGATTAATATGGGGGCATTTATTCTGATAACAACGCTTGTTCTCGCTGTAATTGTCGCACTGTTCTTCAGCCGTACATTAACAAAGCCGATCATACATACATCGAAACTGATGCATGTGCTAAGTGAAGGGGATTTAACACAGCATATGGAAAATCATAATCGCCGTGATGAAATCGGACAGCTGATGACCGATATGAAAGTGATGCAGGAGCATTTGCATGAAACAATCGCGGAAGTTTCGCATGCTTCTAATAGTGTAACATCACAAAGCGTGATGCTTGCCCAATCGACAAACGAAGTATCGAACGGCGCCCAAGCGATTGCGGCAACGATGGAAACTTTATCGCGAGGCATCGAAACACAAACGAATGAAATTGCGGAAGTATCTGAAACGGTTACCGAGTTTTCGCGGAACTTGAAGGAAACGACCGAACAAGGGACAAAGCTTGAATCATTGTCGCAAAATGTGCTTTCCCTTTCATCGCAAGGCACGGAAATGATGCAAACTTCCAATGGGCAAATGCAGCAGATCCGCGGCATGATGCATGCGGCAATCGCCAAAATGGACGGCTTAGGCGAGCGTGTCGGCCAAATTACATCGTTCGTAAAGATTATCGAGGATGTGGCCAATCAAACGAACTTACTTGCATTGAACGCCTCGATTGAAGCAGCGCGTGCAGGGGAGCATGGAAAAGGATTTGCTGTCGTTGCAGAGGAAGTACGCAAGCTTGCTGAACAAGTGGCCAATTCGGTGACAGAAATCACGGCGATCGTTGCGACAATCCAACATGGTACGCATGAGTTAAGTGATTCGCTGCAGCTAGGCTTCACGACAATTGAAACCGGTTCGTCACAGCTTTCTGATACAGCCGAAACGTTTAGGGAAATCGAGCAATCTGTTTTGCAAATGAATCAGTTTATGAAGCAAGTCCTTGTTCAATTACAATTGATGAGCAATGAAGGACAAGAAATCAATGATTCCATGCAGGAAATCTCCGCCATTACGGAGGAAACAACGGCAAGTGTAGAAGAAACGACTGCCACCGTTTTTGAAACGAGCGCGACGATGAAAAATGTTGCTGCTACAACAGAGCAGCTGGCAGAACTTGCCGACAAGCTGCATAAAATCGTAAAAGAATATAAAATTTAATGAGCAATCATTGATGCGAAAGGGAGTTGCCGTGACTAGCGGCAGCTCTTTTTAGTTTTGGCCATGAAATGCATATGTTTATGCCCGGACAACATATCGTAAAGCAGGTGAGCTAAAAGTGAAGCTGGCTTTAATGAAGAGTAGCTAAATAACCGCAACTTACGGCAATGACAGCATGAGGCTTCAGGTGATGTTTTATGTTAATAAGAAAGGGAAAAGGTTACTACGAATATTTTAATGGAGGGATGCAAATGTTTCGCAATGAACCAAAACAGACGATTGATGTCGCCTATTCTAAACGAGAATTGCTAGAAAAACTCCAGGAATTGCGTGAGCCGGACAATGTGCTGGACCGCACGAATATTTATGTATTGACAAAAGATGTGGACGAATTCCATTCATTGGGGCGCGACCAGCAAATTACGCTTGTGACGTCAAACGGGATTTTCGGTTTTCTTAAAAATTTGTTCAAAAAGGAATCGCCTATTGAGGAAAAGCTGCGCCGCCTGAATTTGCCGCATAATGAACGCCTTGAATATGAAGCGATTATTCAAAGCGGCGGCAAATTGCTTATAACGGGAAGAGACCCGTTTAATGAGGAAGAATGGACAGGTCATACACTTTACAATTGGATTACGAATCGTTCGAATCCATCGAATTTGATTCGCTGGGATGTTAAAGAAGAACGCCCTGTACCGTTTCAGCAAAGGAGACAGTTCGAATATGTGCCGAATATGGGGGTCGCTGGGGAGTTTGGCCGCGGGGATGATGTGGCGGAATCCGATGAAATTCCATTGAAGGATAACCAGCGCTATGTTCGTGACCCAAAAACAAAGGAACTGAATATTTATCAAGGACCGCATGTGTAATAGAGACGATGGAACCGGGCTGTGAATCAATCAGCCGCGGTTCCTTTTTGAATCGGAAACGGAATTTTAGGTTTTTGGAGGGAATTTTGCATTTTTGTAGAATATTTTGTATGAGTGTGAAAGGGGATAATGAGGATGGACAAAGTAGTAGCTTCTGTGCAGCAGGCAATTCAAGAGATTGACGATGGAGCTGTATTATTAGTCGGGGGCTTCGGAGTATGCGGCATCCCGGAAAACCTGATTCAAGCCGTAAAGGATAAAGGGACAAAAAATCTGACGGTTGTCAGCAATAATTGCGGGGTAGATGATTTCGGGCTGGGCATTCTTTTGCAGGACAAACAGATTACGAAAATCATCGCCTCGTACGTAGGGGAAAATAAAACATTTGAACAGCAATATTTGAATGGCGAACTCGAAGTGGAACTAACCCCGCAAGGAACATTGGCTGAACGTATTCGTGCAGGGGGTGCAGGCATCCCGGCATTTTATACAGCAACAGGTGTCGGAACTCCGATAGCGGAGGGGAAAGATGTAAAGGAGTTCGATGGGAAGGAATATTTGCTTGAGCGTGCGATTACAGGCGATTTTGCCCTTGTAAAAGCGTGGAAGGCCGATCGCTCGGGAAATCTCGTATTCCGCAAAACATCGCGCAACTTCAATCCGCTTTGCGCGGCTGCGGGCAAAGTGACGATTGTCGAAGTGGAACAGCTTGTCGAAGTCGGTGAGCTTGATCCGGACGAAATTCATCTGCCGGGCATTTATGTGCAGCATATTGTACATAGCGAAACATTCGAAAAACGCATTGAACGCCGAATCGTAAGGGAGGAAGCATAATGGATGCACGCTTAAAAATCATTCGACGGGCAGTGAAGGAAATTGAAGATGGCATGTATGTGAATTTGGGGATCGGCATGCCGACACTTATTGCAAATGAGATTCCGGCGCATTATAAAGTGATGCTGCAGTCGGAAAACGGACTTCTTGGCATTGGACCGTACCCGACAGAGGCGGAGGTGGATGCGGATTTAATCAATGCAGGCAAAGAAACAGTGACGGTAAAACAGGGCGCCTCATTTTTCGACAGTGCGGAAAGCTTTGCGATGATTCGCGGGGGGCACATCGATTTGGCGATACTCGGCGGTATGGAGGTTTCGGAGCAAGGTGACCTCGCCAATTGGATGATTCCGGGAAAAGTGGTGAAAGGCATGGGCGGCGCAATGGATCTAGTCGTCGGCGCCAAAAAAGTGATCGTCATTATGGAGCATACGAACAAATACGGCGAATCCAAAGTAAAGGGCGAATGTACATTGCCCCTGACTGGAAAAGGTGTTGTTCATCGCTTAATTACCGATTTGGCGGTATTCGACTTTAATGATGGGAGCATGGCATTGGTAGAGCTTCAAGAAGGTGTCACATTAGAGGAAGTGCAGGAAAAAACAGAGGCGAAGTTTGAAGTGAAGCTATAGGAAAAAGAGAGCCGCATAATTGAAATGGCCTTCCGAATAAGGGGAGATTATTTCGACTATGCGGCTTTTTCATTGGCGAAAGTTTTAAGGGGTGCGGCGTAACCATTGAAGCAAAGAGCCGCTGCTGCACACTAGCAGTATGGAATTCATCCAAAAAATCGGGAAAAAACCGACAAAGCTGATGCTCCCGAATACAATGGGGACAGCGAATTGTACCGCTTTATTCACAGTGAGACGAATACCTAGCACCTCCCCTGTATGCCCGGATGGCGAAGCGTTATAGGCCATCACAATTGACAGCGGCTGGCAGCATCCAAGCCCAAGCCCCATTACAAAGGAAATAAGCCCCAGCATCGGAATCGAGCTGAAAAAGGGCAATAAAAAAAATCCCCCGCCCGCAATGAGTAAACAGCTGCCAAGTATTTGCACTGGCGCATATTTCCGCTGCAATCGGTTCATTAATAAACGACTAATAATGAAGGCCAAGGCGTTTGCCCCTACGAGCATCCCAATGACAGATGGAGACAAGCCGATCGTATTTGCGTAAATCGGAAAATAAAATTCAAATAATCCGACAGCCGTTAAAATAATCCCGCTTGTAATAAATACAGTACGCAAGTTTTTATGCATCAACAATTGCAGGAAATTTGCATTTGTTTCCCTTGCTTTCCTCTCTTGCATGGCAGACTTTATCGGGATGAACAAAAACAGCACCCCGGGCACGAACGCAAAAATTCCCAGCATAAAATAAGCAACAGCATAATCGACTGAATCAATAACGAAGCCGACCAATAAAGGACCGATAAAATTTGCAATCGATACACTCAATGTATAGGCACCATAGTTTTTCGTCCTTGTTTCCTCATTGCTCAGCACCCCGACAAGATTTTGGCTGCTGACGACCGTAATAATCTGGAAAAGCCCGAACAATAATTGAATGCATAGCAGCACCCATAAACTTTCCGCCGAAAAATAGATGGCGATTAGTGATATTCCGCTACCCGTCATCCCGACCATCAATAGTAAATTCAATGACATGCGATCAGATAAGCGCCCTGCAATAGAAGCCAAAAACATTGGAAATAAAGACCCCGCAGCGATAATAACCCCTAAAAAGGACAGGCTTGCGTGTAAATGCAACGCGTATAGCGACACTAAAAGAATATTTCCCTTTAAGGCAATTTGAAAGAGCAATGTTAAAAAAATAATAAAGTAAAATGGCATATCAACACTTCCGATAAACAATTTTGTTGAACAATACCATTCTAAAAATTCATTTATCCAAAGTCAATAGAAGAGAGTTTTCCTTTTTAAAAAACTTATAATACCAAAGTTTTGTAAAAGAAAATCTAACTTTCACTCAAAAGTATTGAACATGAAGCAGCGATAAAATACTAATATATAATTTAAAATTTTCTGAAAATATAGTTGACGAGAAACAAAATTGTAATTTATAATTGATTTACAAGATTGTTGAACAATATTGGAGGTAAAAATATGACGGACATATTTGAGGAACGGCATGATGACATTGTACATATCGGGCATGTGGAAATTTTAACCCCTGTTCTAGAGGAAAGTATTCATTTTTTCTACGAAAGCATCGGGCTGGAAATTGTGAAGCGCACAGAAAAAAAAGCATATTTACGTTGCTGGAATGATTATGAACAGTACTCGATTATTTTAACGCAATCAGAGGAACCAGGTGTCGGGCATACAGCTTTCCGTGTAAAAAGTCCGCAAGCTTTGGAGCGCCGTGTCAAGAAGATTGAAGAAGCTGGCATAAAAGGTGAATGGATCGACGGGGATTTTGGGCATGGGAAAGCATATCAGTTCCGCGGATTGGACGGCCATCTGATGGAACTGTATTTTGAAACGGAAAAATACGCGGCACCTGAACATTTAAAGCCAACTTTGAAAAACCAGCATCAAAAGTTTTTAGGGCGCGGGGCGGCTGTCAAAAATCTGGACCATATTAATTTCCTGTCATCCGATCCAGATGCGGACGGCGACTTTGCTGAAAACGTTTTAGGGATGCGCCTTACAGAACAAATCCGTTTGGATAGCGGAAAGCGTGGTGCGGTCTGGTATCGGACAAATGCAAAATCGTACGAGCTTGTGTATTCAAAAGATGCGACAGGGGCAAAAGCGCGTTTCCACCATTTGGCTTTAGCGGTAGATAATTTTGAAAGCATTACACGAGCGGCAAACTTGTTCGTGGATCAAGATGTCTTCATCGAATTTGCGCCGAGCAAGCATGCAATTAACCAAACATATTTCGTATATGTGTATGAGCCGGGAGGAAACCGCATCGAAATTTGCGCGGGCGGCTATTTAGTGCTTGATCCAGATTTTGAGCCTGTAACATGGACGGAAGAAGATCGCAAACGCGGGCAGGCATGGGGCAACAAAACAATCGAAACATTCCATTCATACGGGACTCCGATTGTAAAGCAGCCAGTGAAATAACATAAGGAAAACGGGAGGATTTAACGATGATTGATTCAAACACAAATGTATTGGTAATAAGTGCACACGCAGCGGATTTTGTATGGCGCGGGGGCGGGGCTATCGCAAAGTATGTAAAAAACGGCGCGAATGTGCAGCTCGTTGTTTTAAGCTATGGCGCACGCGGGGAATCCAATGATTTATGGAATATTGAAGGACAGACACTCGAAAATGTAAAAACTACTCGGAAGGAAGAGCTTCTGGCGGCAGCGAAATGCCTAGGCTTAACGGAGGAAAATATCGAGATTTGGGATTATCAGGACTACCATATGGAAATCAACGAAGAACGCATGGAGAGATTGACTCGAAAAATCCGTGAAGTGAAGCCGCATATCATTATTACACATGGACCACGCGATGCATTCAACCCGGACCATGAAAGCGTTTCTAAATTCGTGTTTGATGCAGCTGTTTTATCGACATCAAACGGGGTGCGACTAGAGGGGACAACAACAGCAAAACAGGCAAAGATTTTCGGGTTTGAGCCGCACCAATCAGAAATTTCAAGCTTCCATCCTGATGTAATTTTGGACGTTACGGATGTATATGAGCAAAAGAAAGCGGCAATGGCCTGTTTCGGAGCGCAAGGGCATCTCATCAGTTACTACGGCTATAAAGCAGAGCTGCGCGGAAATCATGCGCGCCGCTGCTCAGGCAATAATAGCTATAAGCAAGCAGAAGCGTTTTCCAGATTCTTCCCGCTTGTAGGAGAGGAGCTCGTATAATGCAAAAATATGTTGTGAAAACGATTGAACGTCCATCGGCGGCTATTTTAGCAGAATACAAGAAGCTGGATGTTTCAACGGTTTATGAAGCGCAAGGAAAGCAAGGGATTTTGAGCCCGAAGCTAAAACCGATTTTAAGCAATACGATGATTGTAGGGCCGGCTGTCACGGTTATTTGTCCGGCTGGCGATAACTTAATGATTCACGCGGCCATCGAAGTTTGTAAACCTGGCGATATTTTAGTCATTACAACAGAGGGGGAAGGCTTGGCGGGAATGATCGGCGAGTTGATCGTCACGGCGCTTATGAGAAAAGGTGTGCAAGGGGTCATTATCGATTCCGGTATTCGTGATGTGCGGCAAATTCGGGATTTACGATTTCCGATTTGGACGCGCGAAATATTATCGCAAGGCACAAACAAAATTAAAGGCGGGTGGGTAAACGCCCCGGCGATTTGCGGCGGTGCAAGTATAGCACCAGGCGATTTGGTAATGGCGGATGATGACGGTGTTGTCGTAGTGAAAAAAGAAGATCTGCAATCGACATTGGAGCTTGCAAATGCGCGCCTTGCGAAAGAAGCCGGCACGATTGAAAAAATCGAAAGCGGTCAGATCAGCGTGGACTTTTATAATTTGCGGCCAGTGTTGGAGGCGGAAGGTGTCGTTTATTACGAGACAGAACAGGAACACCGGCTTGCGCAAAATGGGGTGAAGCAAAATGACTAAGCGTGAAGTACTGCATATTCAAGGCTCCAACCATGATAATCCAATACCGGCAGCTGTGAAAGTGGGCAATATGGTGTACACATCCGCCATTATCGGATCTGACCCGGAAACAGGAATCGTCCCTGAGGATGTAAATGAGGAAATTCGCAATCTCTTTTATTATTTGGGGGAAATTATGAAAGCGGCTGGCGGCTCTACGGACAATATTGCGCATTTAAGTGTTTATATGGTGGACCGCCAGTATAAGGAAAATGTCAATATTGAATGGCTGAAGATGTTTCCGAACGAAAACAATCGTCCAGCCCGGCACACGACGGAAAAGAGCCTGAAAAAAGGATTGCGTGTTCAATTTGAGATGACCGCCGTTTTATAAAGGTTGTAAATGGCTTTTAAAATAGAGCATTTATAATAAATTTTAAAAATATTCAAGGCAAAAACAAGGGGGAAGAAAATGAAAAAATGGTTATTTATGCTGACGTTCTCGCTGTTGGCTATCATGCTTGTCGCTTGCGGGGATGATGAAACAATTGAAACGAGTGCAACATCGGATACAGATGCCGCAAGCTCAGGCGGATCGGCTGCAGAAGCGAAGACATATAAATTTAAATTAGGGCATGAAGCGGCTGAAACGCATATTAAATTTGAAGTTGCGGAAAAGTTTGCGGAAGAGCTGGAAAAAAATTCGGATGGTCGTATGAAGGTTGATATTTACCCGGCAAATCAGCTAGGCAAAGAAGCGGATATGGCACAGCAGGTCGAGTCGGGAACATTGGACTTCGCTGTTTTAAGTAATGGTACGATGTCGAGTCTTTCTGAGTCCATTAACGGTTGGTTTATGCCATTTTTATTCAATGATTTGGAAGCTGCGGCAAATGCGGCATCAAGTGGGCCAGCACAGCAAATGATGAAAGACCTGGAAACGAAAAGCATGGTCGGCTATGGGGTATTCTTTGCTGGGCAACGCCATATCTTATCTAGCAAACCTTTAGATTCATTGGCGGATTTCAAAGGGCTGAAAATCCGGATTCCGGGCAGCCCAGTACTTGAATCCTACTACAAAGCAATCGATGCAGGACCAGCTTCAATGCCACTGCCGGAAGTGTACACATCGCTGTCAACAGGGGTAATTGATGCGGTGGATACTGACTTGAATGCGGCTGTATCGCAAAAATTTTATGAAGCATCAAATATTTTAACGATGTCCGGGCATATCGTATTCCCGGAAGTCGTAATCGGCTCGAAAAAAACTGTTGATGCAATGACTGAAGAAGACCGCAAAATTGTCGCGGATACTTGGGCTTCCGTAATTGAATGGGGTGTACATGAAGGCATCGCGACAAATGATGCACTGCTTGAAGAGCTGAAGTCTTTAGGTGTGACAGTCAATGAATTGAAAAATATGGAGGAATTCAAGCAGTTGAGTGAATCTGTTTATGACCAATATTCTTCAAATCCAACAATTAAAGCATTTATTGAAGAAAACAAATAAAAAACATGGCTGTCCATTAAGCCCTGTTTGAAAATCGAGGGAAGGGGCGGCAGGAAAAGTTCAAATTCCTGCCGTCCCTGTTATTTTAAATAGGTCTTAATTGGATAGTGCGGAAAAACAAAGGGGGATTAAAAATGAAATTAGTAGCGACCATCAGCAATATATTGTATAAGTTCGAAAAATTCTTGGCGGTACTATTAATGGCTACAATGCTCGGCAGTATTGCGCTTGGTGTAGTATTCCGGTATTTATTCGGAAATCCGTTAACTTGGTCAGATGAACTTGCTGTTTATATGCTGATTTGGCTCACATTCCTTGGGGGGAGCATGAGCGTTAAAACGATGCGGGCAGCGAGTCTGGATTTATTGTTCGAACGTGTCAGCCTATTTTGGAAACGGGTGTTTCTCATTGTTGGCTATGCTGTTGTTGTGGCATTTGCGGCGATCGTTGCCTATATGGCGATACAATGGATTTCAAATCCTTCCATCAAAACACAGCTGTCTCCAGGGCTGAAAATTTCGATGTTCATGCCGTATTTGGCTGTTCCGTTTGGCTTGACTTGCATGCTTATTCACGCTTTTCACCACTTTTTGCAAGGTTTTGTATATGAAGAGGTAGAAATAGGGCAAATAGGTGAAGGGGGAGATGCGATATGACATGGGCGCTTGTTGCATTCTGTATTTTGCTCGTCATTAAAGTACCGATTGCCCTTATTTTAGGAATTATCAGTTTAATTTATATATTTTCAACAGGGCAAACGTTTTTGCTTAATAATATTTCGCAGCAGCTATTTTCCGGTGTGCAAAGTTTTAGTTTACTGGCCATTCCTTTATTTATGCTTGCGGGCGAATTGATGAATGCTTCCGGGATAACGGTGCGCTTAATCGACTTTGCGAAAAAAGCGGTAGGGCATTTTAAAGGTGGTCTTGCTTATGTGAACGTCATTGCGAATATGTTTTTGGCTTCCATCATTGGTTCCGCGACTGCCCAAACAGCGATGATGAGCAAAATCATGGTGCCTGAAATGGAGAAGGCGGGATATAAACGCGAATTTGCTGCCGCGACTACTGCTTCAGCGGCTTTGCTTGGGCCGATCATTCCGCCGTCAATGCTATTTATCATTTATGCAGTCGGGGCGGGCGTGTCTGTTAATGATATGTTCATGGCAGGCGTTTTGCCGGGAATTTTATTGGCGTTATCGTTTATCATTTTAATTATGATTTTGGGGATAAAAAGTAATTATCCTCGTTCTGCAAAAGCGGAATTTCAAGATGTATTAAAAGCTTTTGCGCGCATTATCCCGGCTCTCCTAGTTCCTCTATCAATTATTTTAGGTACGATTTCAGGAGTGTTCACGGCAACGGAATCGGCTGCCGTAGCTTGTGTTGTAGCCATTTTTGTAGGGAAGTTCTTCTATGGGGAGCTTGAGTTCAGAAAATTCCCGGGCCTGCTTATTAATGCGACGATTGCAACAGCGGTAGTGACGCTTTTAATGTCGACAGCGAGCATGTTCGGCTGGATATTGGCATTTGAGCGCATCCCGCAAACGATTGTGGAAGTGATGGGCGGCATTTCTTCAAACCCGTTAGTCTTTTTATTGCTTGTGAATATATTCTTGCTTATAACGGGGATATTTTTGGATGAGCTTGCGGTAATGGTTATTTTGCTGCCGATCTTCATGCCGCTTGTGCACAGTTTCGGCATTGATCCTGTTCATTTTGGTGTAATGCTTTGCTTGAATGCTACAATCGGTTTGCTTACACCACCAGTCGGCGCAGGTTTATTTATTGCATCGAGCGTAGGGGATGTGAAAATGGAAAAGCTCATACGTGTCATTATTCCATTCATCTTCGTTTCGATTATTGTTCTATTCCTAGTAACATATATTCCGTTCCTGACAACTTGGCTGCCAAGCATCGTGAATAAATAAAATTATTTTGAATGTGCTCTATCTTCTACAGAAACAGTTCGCTAAAATGAAGAGGAAAGTAAGTGACGAATCAGATTTAGAGACAAATGGACGTTGTCAAAAGCGTTTAAATATAAAATGACGAAGAAAAAATGGGATGAATTTGAAATGGGGTGCTATCTTGAGAAGACCGGCTGAGATTGCCTATGAATTTATGAAAGAAAGAATATTGGAAGGAATATATCACCCTTCCCAAAAATTAATCGAAAATGATTTGGCTGTGGAAATCGGGGTAAGCCGCAACACAGTCAAAAAAGCATTATTAAAGCTGGAACAAGAAAACCTGGTTGTATTGGAAAACAACAAAGGGGCCACGATTAAGTCTTTTTCGCTGGATGAAATCAGCAATTACTTAAAGATCCGCGAAGTGCTGGAGGGGCTTATTGCCGCTGATGCCGCGCAAAATATTACCGATGAGGCCATTGAACAATTGGAGATGATTTTGTCGGAGATGAAGCATCATTTGCAGACGATGCAGTTTGATGCATATTCACAGGGGAATTTACGTTTTCATGATGTCATCTACCGCGCATCGAACAATCAGCAGGCAGTCGATATGGTGCGCATTATAAAACAGCAGCTGAAGCGCGTGCAGTTCAAAACGATTTTAGTGCCAGGAAGAAACGAAAATTCCTTTGAAGAGCATTACGCAATTTTGGAAGCTTTGCGCAGCCGCGATCCAGGGCTTGCAGAAATTCAGCTGAAAAAGCATGTCGCAAATGTACGCCATACGATCATTAATCATTATAATGTATTGATGTAAATACAAAAAGGAGCACCGGGAATAGCTTGAACGGGATCCCTTTTAAGGCGCAAAAGAGCAGAAGGGGTGAGAAGTCGCAATGATTTTCTCGCCCCTTTTTGATTGCAAACCGACATCTGAAATCACAATTTGCGAATGGGTATTCCTCGTATGATAAATGAATCGCGAAAATAAATGTGGATTATTATGTTAAATATGGTGACTGAATGCTGATTTTGCAATGTTGTAAAACCTTGGATTTTGCCTTATTTAGAGCGATTAACCGGAAAACCTCCGCTCATAATCGAAAATAAAAGTATGGTGAATCACTTTAAGGATCACCATACTTTTTCCTGATTTATTTAATTTGCTTTTCACTTCAAAAGTGAAACCTTGTATTTCGGGTGCTCTTTCTGAAGCGGGAAAAGCAAAAGCGGTGATTATTTCGGGTATGTCTGGCACACACGCCCGATCTGTCCATCTGTTAAGCGCACTTTAATGCCATGTGGATGGAAGCTGCTGTTTGTCAGCAAATCCTTGACTACTCCGCGTGTTGTTGTGCCTGTGCGCTGATCTTTTTTCAGCACGATGTCTACTTCCAGGCCAGGGTATACATCGCTGCGATTTTTGCCGTTCATATGATAACGTCCTCTCACTAATAAGTCCTTCTAGTATAGCACGGCGCTCTATCTCGGCAAATGCTTAAGGAAATTCGCATAAGCAAAGCCGCGAACATCCGCTTCGCTGTAATACTTTAAGAGCTCATTAACCAAGTTTTGGTGCATCCCGGCATGCTCAAGACTGCTGATTTTCGCGTTTATGCCATCGAAATCCGAGCCAAAGCCCACTAGATGCTTTCCTCCAAGTGCGCAAATATGTTCAATATGCCGAATCAAGTCCGACATCATCGCTCGCTTTGTACCGTTGATGAATTCAGGGAAGTACACAACATGGATCGGTGCATTTTTTGCAATCATGGCGCGGATTTGCGCATCTGTTAAATTGCGTTCGTGCGGACAGACTGCCGCCGCATTCGAGTGGGAGGAGATGACATAATCCGCATGCTCGATGACATCCCAAAAGCTTTGTTCACTCAGATGAGCTACATCGGTGAAAATTTTATGCTGATTGTTCAGTGCGATGATATCCTTTCCAAACGATGTTACGCCACGCTTCAACGTACTATGCAAACCGTCCGCCGCTTCATTTGGATTATTCCATGTCAGTCCGATTGATAACACGCCGAGCGCATAAAATTCATGCCAAAACGAAAGGTCCCCGCCGAAAAAATCGACGCCTTCAATCGTCAGAAATGCACCGATCTGCTCCGGCTGAAGTTTTTCGAAATCTGCCCATTGTTTAATTTGCACGACTTGTCCGCCAAGCACCTCATTTTGAAAATAAGCGATTTGCTTCAAAGCGGAAGCCCGTTTTTCCTCCAAAGAAAAGTTCGGATAAATATAGATCGCAAAAGCCTGTGCCATCACATGACCGGTACGCAATCTTTCAAGGTTCACATCAAGCTTCGGGGAATCGAGAAAACGAAGCCTATGATCCTGCATGCGCAGTAATGCATCACAATGTAAATCGATAATCGGAATGCTCATCTAAAAAACCGCCTCTCTCTATCGTTGAAAAAAGGTGAATGACCGCAATCATTCACCTAATCTTAATTCGGCGGGCCTAATAAACGCCCGCTGAATTAAGATAAGCCTCTGGCAGATGTCACAGATTTTTCAAAGGAAACTTTTGAGTAAACTCAAAAAAAATCTGGACGCAATAACTCCGAGGCGTTATTGATTTAAGTTATGCATGATGAAGTCCCGCAAAAATGCCGCCTTTTGCGACAAGCTCTTCATACGTACCTTGTTCTTCAATGCCATTTGGTGTCACAACAAAGATATAGTCCGCATCCCGGATTGTTGCTAAACGGTGTGCGATAATTAATGTCGTACGATTTTTCGCCAGATCATTCAACGACTGCTGGATAATGCGCTCTGTCGCTGTATCTAGAGCAGATGTCGCCTCATCCAAAATGAGGATTGGCGGATTTTTCAGGAACATGCGCGCAATCGCAAGACGCTGTTTTTGACCGCCCGATAATTTCAGACCGCGTTCGCCGATTTCCGTGTTGAAGCCTTCAGGTAAATTTTCGATGAACTCAAGCAAGTTCGCCTGCACTGCTGCCTCTTTAATTTCTTCAAAGCTTGCCCCCAGTTTACCATATTCGATATTTTCGCGAATTGTTCCTGTAAATAAAAATACATCCTGCTGCACTGTCCCGATTTGCTTGCGGAGTGACTGCTGTGTCAAATCGCGGATATCATGGCCATCGATTGTGATCGCCCCGTCTGTAATATCGTAAAAGCGCGGAATGAGTGCACTGATCGTCGTTTTTCCTGACCCGGATGGACCTACGAACGCAACTGTTTTACCAGCTTCTACTTTAAAGGATAGATTGTTCAGCACTTGCTTACTGTCCGCATATTTGAAGCTCACGTTTTTAAATTCGATATCGCCGTCCAAATGATCGACAGTCAAGGCTTTCGGACGATCAACAATTGTTGGCTCCTGGTCGAGCAAATCGCAGAACCGCTTAAAGCCTGCCATGCCTTTTGGATACATTTCGAGCAAAGCGCTGATTTTATCGATTGGCTTGATCAATACATTTGTAAATAAGATAAAGCTCGCAAATTCACCGTAGGATAATTGATTATTGAACGATAGCCATGCCCCGACAACAAGTACTAATAATGTCAGCAGACGCGTCAGAATGTAAATGCTTGAGTGCGTACCTGCCATTACTTTATAAGCATAAATTTTCGCTTTGCGGAATAGCGCGTTCTGGTCTTTGAAACGTGTTTTTTCGAATTCCTCATTAGTAAAAGATTTTACGACGCGAATACCGGAGAAGCTGTCTTCCACGCGCCCGTTGACATTCGCGATTTCGCTGTACATAACGCTCCAGCCTTTTTTCATGCGTTTATTGCTCCAATACATGACGGCAATCAGAAACGGCACGAAAACTAGAATAATCGTCGCGAGTGTCGCATTAATATTGAACATAATCGTAAATGCCCCGATAAATGTCATCAAAGCAATGAATAAATCCTCGGGACCATGGTGCGCAAATTCTCCAATATCAAACAAATCATTCGTGATGCGGCTCATTAAATGACCTGTTTTCATATTGTCGAAAAACGTGTACGGCTGGCGCTGGACATGATTGAACAGCTGCTGGCGCATATCTGTCTCGATATTCACGCCGAGTTTGTGCCCCAAATAGTTCACGATATAGTTCATGACCGTGCTTAAAATATAAGTCAGCAATAGAAGGGCACTGATTTTTGTGATCATGCCCCACTCGTTCGTCGGGAGCAGATCATCGATAAACCATTTCACAGCCATCGGGAACAGCAATTCCAGGATGGCCACAAACACTGCACATGAAAAGTCGATGATGAACAATCGTTTATGCGGCTTATAATACGTAAAAAATCTTGCTAGCATTTCAAGTCCTTTCTGTTAAGCAGCCCCAAAAAACGGAGCGCAACATGTTGTAGTTTTGAGTGAAAATGATTCTTAATTGGATTATAACATTTTTTGGGGATTTTTCGAGAGGCGAAATAGTGGGAGGGATTTTTAAATGAGAATTATCTGAACAAATATGAGGATTATATTTTTTAGGAAGCCATTAGAGCATTTATCCCTGTTATTGGCCATAACAATCACGCGTCTATTAAAAATAGCTTCGACGTTAAAGATAGAAATTTGATTTTTTCAATCATCTGTTAATAATAATGGGAAATGGTATAATTTATATGCTGAAACATATTTAAGGAGGATTAAGATGAGATTATTATCATTGATTGGTACATTAGTATTGGCACTTATATTGGTGAATGGCTCTCCGGTAAATGCTGCGGCCGCTACATATAGTGATGTACCCGAAACTCATAGTAATTATGAGGATATTATGTATTTATTAGAGCGTAATATTGTCGACGCCGGCAATACATATGGTATAAACGACATAGTCACTCGGGAGGAAGTTGCCGTTATGATTGTCAAGTCAATTGGTTTAAACGGCAAACAAAGACCGACGAAGTTCAGTGATGTAGAGGAAAGCAATCCAAATAGTGGCTATATCCAATCTGCTGTAGAAGCTGGTATTATTAACGGTTACGATGATGGAACGTTCAAGCCGGATTTAAAAATCAGCAGAGGACATATGGCTACATTTATCTCCCGCGCTTTTGAGCTACCTTCAGGAACAAAAACCTTTAAAGATGTTTCTAAAGGGAATACAGCATATAAAGCTGTTCAGCAGTTGGCGGCAGCAGGCATAGCGACAGGATATGAAGATGGGACGTTTAAGCCATCAAACTCACTGACACGGGGACATATCTCTGCATTTTTGGCGCGCACTCTTCAATATAATGAGATCACTAAATTTAACGTTGAAGAATTTTTACATAAGGTTAATTTGACTGAAAGCTTAGAAGAACAGCTTAAATTGCTAAATAGCCAAAATGAAAAAGTAAAGGCAATACTGCAGAAAGAGCAAACTGCTTTAAATGAATTATTAGTCCGAAAAAAAGAAATTGAAAAAGATATTGCGTCAATACGTGAAAAACTAAATCCAATCCAATCTAAAGTTACTGAGTATCACGCTACTATTTCAGCTTCTAATAAAGAAATTCAGGAATACCGGGCGAAAAACAAAACTCTTTATTACGGCACAACTAATCAAAAGGAGCAATATTTGAAAACTTTAAATATTCTCCAGCAAGAATATGCGGCAGTTCAAAAAGAGAAAACAAAACTAATAGCCGAAAGAGATGAATTGAATAATACCTATAACAGTTTAAAAGAAGGCTTAAATCAAACGAAAATAAATATTACAAATAAACAAAAGTTAGTAAACACGCAATCTGGAATAGTAAACAAATTAAAAACTGCCGAAAAAGGAGTCGATACGAGACTGGCAGCCATTGAGCAACAAAAACAGAACGAACTAAACAATTCGAATCCAACGGAGAAACCATCTATTCCAACTACTACTATTCCTGAAGATCAAACGAATAACACTAATATGCCAACAGAAAATTTACCGGTTGATCCTGTACAGCCTTACGAGGTTAATCTTGAATATTTAACTGCAGATGAGAAAGAGCTGGCAAGGCTCATTAATGAATATCGTACATCATTGGGACTTGAACCTTTGACAATTTCGAAATCTCTTACTCGAGTGGCAAGAACCCATGTGAATGATTCGAATGCTTATTCGCCTAAGGATGGGATCGATGAGCGTGGTGTTGCTTGTAATGGGCATAGTTGGTCTAATAATGGCAACTGGACACCAGTTTGTTACACAAGCGATCATCAATATGCTAAGTTTATGTGGGACAAACCTCGTGAATTAACCGAGTATACAGGCAACGGATATGAAATTTCAATTTATTATACTGGTAAGTTGACCCCTTTAAAGGCTTTGAATGGCTGGCAAGGCTCTCCTGCCCATAACAGCGTCATTATCGGCGAAGGTTTCTGGGGTTCATTAACAACGATGGGTGTTGGCATCAACGAAAAGTATTCCCATGTTTGGTTTGGAGTTGAACAAGATCCGGCATTGACAATTGAATAGTTATTCGAAGCGAAGCGACATGATTGTACATTATTGCTTCGACTAAAATTAACAGTCTTTTACACAGTTCGGTAATCAGAGTTTGGCAGTGATATTGCCAGGCTCTGATTTTTTACTGTTATCGAGATTACGAGTTTTGGCATTTGCGATACCTTTGTAAGAAAGCGTTGTCCCGGTCCGGTAAACCGCGCCAACTTGTCGTATGATGAAGTCCTACCATGCAAAAGGAGGGTGCTGAAAAACTGCGGTAATTAAATCCCTTTTCATTTTTAATAAAGGCCGCTCTCATTCATATTTACTGATAGAGATTCTGGCTCTCAATTAAGTGATGAAAAAATAAGCGGAGATTTTCCGCTTATTTGCGCAATGGGGCTCGTTTCGGGGGAAATAAGGGGAGATTTTCCGGTTATGCAAAGAAAAATCCTCCATTTTCATGCTTTTCGGGTCAATAAGCGGAATTTCTCCGTCTATTTATTAAAAAGGCACTTAAATGAATCTCCCAACCGTTAATAGCGGCCGTTTTCATCCTCAACTTACGGGAATCAGCCTCTTTTTGCCGTCACGGTCTTGCCGCTCGTTTAAAATTCGCCCAAGCCCCAATCCATTATGAATCCATTGAAGGCGGTATGAAAAAAGCTGTGAATATTAATGTCCGAAATTGCGGATTCCAGCTTGTTTGAGCTCTACCGCGGTATAAAATTATTATCGTTTCTCAGCGTTCAAATTAGGGGAAATGGTACACTAATAAAAAGTAAAGAAGCGAAGGTGCATATATGAACTTTTATATTGTAATGCAGGGGCGTACATACGATGAGGCAAAGGAAAAGCAGGTCGTATGGTGCTCGATTTTGGACAGCAGCGGGCAAACACCACATTCTTGGGAACGGATGAGGGAAGTAAAAAAGGGTGATGCAATTTTCCATTGTGTGAAAGGGGAAATTGCCGCAATTAGTATTGCGCAGGAAAGTTGCCATGAAGGGATGAGCCCTTTCGATAATGGTGGTGTAATCGGTAATCTATTTTCTGCAATTTATGAGGAATTGGTATTTCCAATCATGATTAAAGAGCATTTTGATGAAATCCAACCTTTATTGCCAATCAAATATTCACCGTTCCAGCAAAACGGCGATGGCAACCAAGGCTTTTTATACCCGTGCAATGAAATGCTTGCGATTAAATTGCTGGAAATCATTAGCGATGCAAATATTTATGAGGAACATGCAGAGCAGCTAGAATTTGCGATTGGAATGATTGCACAAAAAGAACGCAACACACTGGCACCAGTATTAATTGAAAAAGAAGCTGAAGCAAAGGCGAAAATACGCAGAGGGCTGCAAAAGTTCAAGAAGCAGCTAGCGCCATTATGGGATAATCAATGTGCGTTATGCGGCATCACTTTACCCGCACTATTGCAGGCGAGTCATTCGAAGCCATGGAAAGACGCAACAGATGACGAGCGCCTCGATCCGCACAATGGGATTTTGCTTTGCAGTAATCATGATGCTTTGTATGAACAAGGTTATATCGCATTTGATGGAACGGGGAAAATTCATATTTCACCTGAGATCGAGCGAATCGACTATGTGAAGTATGGGATTCATGAGAAAATGCGTGTTGCGAGAGTGGAAGAGAACAAGAAGTATTTTAAATGGCATAAGCGGGAGGTTTTTAGGGGGGAGAATAATCGATAGAAAAAGCAAGGTGTGACCCAAAAACTTGGGTAGCACCTTGCTTTATTTTATTCCTCTACTAAATAGTGATAGATGTCGTATTGGATAGGTTGTTCTAGTACCATTTCCATTGTAACGACAGGATAATATTTTCCTTTATCTAAAATTCTTTCTGGCTTTGCAGAACTTGGATTCACAGCACATCGGCCAAGGTAATAGAAATCTTTACCTTCACCATTGTCTTTTTTTACAAACAGATAAACATTTGTCCCATTTTCAACAGAGTGAATGAGAATTTGCATTTCCTTTGATTTATCAACATAACGATTTTTTGTTGAACACCATTTAAATGTATCGTCTGATAAAAATTCATCCATATAGTTTGTTTCAAGATCGTTCTCATCATTTTTATGATAATTTACGAAAATAGGGAAATCCCCATTTTTCGGACGACCACCGTTTAGTGTACCTTCCTCGTTCTTCTCCCAATCTAGTAGGCGGCATACTTCACGGCGGGAGTATTTTTCATATAGTTTAAATGGTTCATGATTATTGAATTGATTATTTTTCATAAAGGCACATTCAAGTAAATCAACGAAGTACTGTTTGAAATTTCCATCTCGAAGTGAAAGTTGCAATTCTTCATTAAAGATATAGCATGAATTCGATTTAATAATTAAAGGTTTATTTCCAAATTTTTTATTGTCAGCTTCTACGAAAAAGCTTAAAGAAAACACATTTTCAATGCCTTCAATTGTACCTTTATGAATATAAGCATTTTGAGCTTGCAATGCTGAAAGATAACTTTGTTCTGAAATAGTTTCTTCTTCTAAAAGAAGTTTCAACAATAAAATTTCATGTATTCTCTTACCTGATAAAAAGTCCTTTCCAATGAAAGATAAAACGGATTTTTCATAATCGGTAATAGAAGCAATATCTTCTTTCATCTTCATTAAAAAGTCATAATAGGTAGGAGTATAGCTAATAATGACTTCGGGATCTAAAGAATTTTGTTCAATAAAATCTTTAAGCATTGGAACACGTCCAATCCGATTTTTAAGCTCAGAATAGCTATCTCTTAACATTTTTAATGTCGATAAATTCGCGTTATTTATCGCATCAAAAATTTGCTTCTTCGCAATCTCTTCAAAGTTAATCGTTGAAACCCCTTGAATGTAATCCGTATTAACCGTGTTGCGACGAACATTATCTTTGTTCATCGACTTATCACCAGATAGGGCAATCGGAATTAAATAGTTATTTTTGTAGTTGCCGATAAAATCAATGATGGTTACATATTCCTTCACATTATGTTTCCGTAATCCTCGACCAAGCTGCTGAATGAAAATGATGCTAGATTGTGTTTGACGAAGCATTACAATTTGGTTAATGAAGGGAATATCAATACCTTCGTTAAAAATATCTACTGTTAAAATATATTCCAGCTCACCATTTTCTAATTTAGCAATGGCTTCTTCGCGCTCTTCTTGAGAGTGATCTCCGGTCAATGCAGTCGTTTTATATCCGCGCATAGTCAGTAGATTCGATAGAGTACGGGCTTCTTCTTTCGTACTGCAAAACATTAATCCACGAACACGATCCCCAGAAAACCCGTAATACGAAATTTTTTCGATAATATGGTTGATTCGTTCACGATGAACTAACTTTTGTAAATCTGCTGTTTCATCAATAAGTTCCCCATCAAGTTCATAGTCCGTCACACCGAAATAGTGGAAAGGGCAGAGCATATCTTCTTCTAATGCTGCTTGAAGACAAATTTCATAGGCCACATTATAATCAAATAGTTCATAAATATTGAAGTTATCTGTACGTTCCGGTGTTGCTGTCATTCCTAATAAAAATTGAGGTTCAAAGTAATTCATTATTTTTAAATATGATTCCGCACCTGCTCGGTGAACTTCATCAATTAAAATGTAGTCAAAATGATCTTTCGCAAATTGCTGTAAATAAGGATCTCTTGATATGGTTTGAACGGTAGCAAATAAATACCGCGCATTTAAATCTTTTTTGTTGCCGGATAAAATCCCATAATCTTGCGGATCACCTAGTAAAATATTGCGGAAATCTTGCATCGCTTTTTTCAAAATTTGTTCACGGTGCACGATAAATAACATGCGTTTTGGTGCAGCATTTCGAACATCAAACGCAGATAAATAAGTTTTTCCTGTCCCAGTTGCTGAAATGATGAGGCCACGGTTCGCACCACTTTGGCGAAGGAGCTTTAACTGCTCAAGCGCAGCTGATTGCATTTTATTAGGCTGTATTTTTAAACTCTCTTTAAATGGATTCGTTACATATAAAGGTGGAGAGGCTACTTTATTATTAAATTCGGGCTTCTCATAATTAATTTGGTATTGTGCAACCCATGCTTCGCTTAATGGGATCGCGCTATTCCATTGCTGTTCAAACTGATTTTTAAAATGGTTGATGACTTCACCATTTTCAAGAGAGGTTAAATAAACATTCCATTCAAAATTGGCTTTCAATGCACTATCCGTTAAGTTAGAGCTTCCAACAATTAAAGAATAATGATGGTCATGCTCGAAAATATAGCCTTTTGAGTGGAAGCCTTTCACATCGGTGACGCGAACTTCTACATTCGTTAATTTGAGAAGTTCCTTAAACATTTTTGGCTGATTAAAGCTTAAAAAGGTAGACGTTAATATGCGTCCACGAATACCTTTTTTCTGAAGGTCGTACAGCATTGTTTTTATTGTCGCTAATCCACCTTCAGTAATGAATGCCACAGAAAAGGTGAACGTTTTACACGTTTTCATTTCTTGTAAAAGTGACGAAAGGACATTTTCATGTGCTTTATTGGATAATAATTTCGGTTTAAACTGTGAGGAGACGGCCATTGTTTGATCGATAAACCCTTTATGTAAAGAGGCTTCAAGTTTTTTAACTAACTGCTCCATAAAAGCACCACCTTTAAATACTTATTTTAATAACTTTTCAACTGCTGGAATATCCGCTGGTGCAAAATCTAGTTCATTGAGTGATGCACGCTTTATCCACTTTGTATCTGAATGTTCTAAAGCAACTGGTGTTCCATTCACAATTTTAGCCATATATGTTTCAAGGCGAACGATAAACGTTCCATAATCATAAGTTGTATCTTCAACTTTATCGCCTACAACTATTTCACAAGTAAATTCTTCTAAAATCTCGCGTTTTAAAGCTTGCTGCGGTGTTTCATCTTTCTCGATCTTTCCACCTGGGAATTCCCAATAGTTTGGTAATGACATTTGAGGGCTACGTTGTGCACAGTAAATTTCCTGTTTGTCGTTTTCGATAATAGCTCCAACTACATGTACTTGTTTTTTCACAATTAATCATTCCAATCGTAAATAATGATTTAATTATAGCTGAATTAGGTAATTTAGGTGAAGGGGATTAGAGGAATTATAATATTGAGAAGTATAATGGAGTTGGAAAAGTAGGGAATTTTAAAATCATTCGCACACTCCGAAACGGAAATTGCTTATGCCAGCGTTCATAAGATTGGTAATACCGAATATTGTGTTCCCGCTCGACCCTGGTGATGCAAATGGAAGTGCAGCTGCTGCAGCAACACAGCTTCTTTCAGCCCAATATGCATTGCCAACTGAGTATAAACTAATAATGGCGAATCATTAATGGGTGGCTTCATAAACATAAACTCTCCTTCAATATTTTGATTACTATATGTCATTCGAAAAGCGAAAAAGGGACAGAACCTACATAAACTTTTGAATAATGGGGAGGAATGATTTATCAATTAGGAAAATTGAGGCATAAATAACAATAAAAAACGAAACGCCGGCATCCCCGGTGTTTCGTTTTCATCATTATCCCATCACCTTCGACTTCATCAAAAAAGCAAATCCTTCCGCGCTCTCCAATGAAAACGAAGCGCCAAGACCATCCATCACATCGATGACAATTTGCATATGCTTCAAATACTCCGCCTGATGCTTGTCGATATAGTACGGTACGCCCGCAATTTCCCCAATGAGGACAAGCTGGCTGCTAATATAGTGCCCGTCCGCTTGAAAACACATCGGCACCGTACCATCACAGCATCCTGACGACTGCTCAAAAACTAAATTTCCGTGCTTCGCCTTCAACAGCTCAATTACCACGACAGCTTTTTCAGTTGCAATTAATTTCTCCATCAGGAACCCCTCCGTATGAAAAAGAGGATATGCCTGTGACAGCACATCCCCCCGGTATTTCGCTTGTTGGCTTAGAAGAAACCTTGAGCGTTTTTGTTGTAGCTTACTAACATACATTTTGTTTGTTGGTAGTGATCTAACATCATTAGGTGGTTTTCACGACCGATACCTGATTTTTTATATCCGCCAAATGCAGCGTGAGCAGGGTATTGGTGGTAAGTGTTTGTCCAAACACGACCAGCTTGGATACCACGAACAGCGCGGTAAGCTGTATCCATGTTACGTGACCATACACCGGCACCTAGACCGAATTCAGTGTCGTTGGCGATTTCCATTGCTTCTTCGAAAGTAGAGAATGTTGTTACAGAAAGAACTGGACCAAAGATCTCTTCTTGGAAGATACGCATTTTGTTGTGACCTTTGAATACTGTTGGTGCCACATAGTAGCCGCCTTCTTGGTCAGCATCTAATTGGTTTTGGTAGCCTCCGATAAGTAGCTCAGCGCCTTCTTCTTTACCGATTTCGATGTAAGATAAGATTTTTTGTAATTGCTCATTTGAAGCTTGAGCACCCATCATTACTTCTGTATCTAACGGGTTACCGATTTTTATTGCTTTAACGCGTTCTAATACACGTTCCATAAATTTGTCATAGATAGATTCGTGAACTAATGCACGTGAAGGACAAGTACAAATTTCGCCTGAGTTTAATGCGAACATTACTAAACCTTCAATAGCTTTATCTAAATATTCATCGTCATGATCCATTACGTCCGGGAAGAAGACGTTTGGTGATTTACCGCCAAGCTCTAATGTTACAGGGATAATATTCTCTGTAGCGTATTGCATAATTAAACGACCTACACCAGTAGAACCAGTGAACGCCACTTTGTTAATGCGTGGGTTCGTAGCAAGTGGTTTACCAACTTCGATTCCTAAACCGTTAACAACGTTGAATACGCCTTTTGGCAGTAAGTCTTGAATTAATTCGATTAATACCATGATTGAAGCTGGTGTTTGTTCAGCAGGCTTCATCACGATTACGTTACCAGCAGCTAATGCAGGCGCGATTTTCCAAGAAGCCATTAATAATGGGAAGTTCCAAGGAATAATTTGACCGACAACCCCGATTGGCTCGTGGAAGTGGTATGCTACTGTATCGTTGTCGATTTCAGAAATTCCGCCTTGTTGTGCACGAATCGCGCCAGCAAAGTAACGGAAGTGATCCACTACTAATGGAATATCGGCATTTAATGTTTCACGTACTGCTTTACCGTTGTCCCAAGTTTCAGCAACAGCGATTTTTTCTAGATTTTCTTCAATGCGGTCTGCAATTTTATTTAAAATATTCGCGCGGTATGCAACAGAAGTTTGTGCCCAGGCACCTTTAGCTGCATGTGCGGCGTCTAATGCTAATTCAATATCTTCTTCAGTTGAACGTGCAACTGAAGTGAAAACTTTACCAGTTACAGGTGATTTTACATCTAGGTATTGTCCTTTAACAGGAGCTACCCATTCGCCGCCGATAAAGTTATCATATTTTTCTTTAAAATTAATTACTGCACCAGCAGTATTAGGATTTGCATAAATCATCTATTTACACCTCTATCAATCAATTTAAAGTTTATTAACTTTATAATTTGATTATGCATTTGTGGACAAAAAGTTACAAATGAAAAGGCTTGCAAAAAAGACTTTGTAATTATATTTATAAAGTAAAATTGTATAATTTTTTTCATTTTCTTTAGGTATTTTTGTACTGGTACAGAAGGGTAGTGTTGTGTGAATAAATTTAAAACAGTCAATTTATCCTTATATTATTATAATTAAATTTTATTATATAACAAAAATTTTTTATGGAACTGTTTGTATAAGAATTCAAAATAAAAAATAAAAATTCTCCGATAAATTTTTTCGTTCAGCCGCCTTTCAGATAGTTTAAAAGGGTGGGATTTATAAGTATTTTTTAATATATGCCGTTTTTCTTTCTTATTATAATGTACTAACTTATTCGCATTACGAAATAGTTTCAGCTAAAATTAAGACATTCATTATATGGAAAGGGGTGGTGGTCATGCTTCTCGTATTCATTATTGCACTAATCGGGGCACTTATATTCTCTGCGCTTTCATTGCCGATTCCATGGCTGATTGGACCTATTTTTTCAGTGCTGATCGCTCAGTTTTTCATAAAGGATCGACTAAGCTGGCCTGCTGTGCTGCGAAATGCGGGACTAATTATCGTCGGAGTCGCGATCGGCCAACAGTTTGATTTCGCATTGTTTTCGAATTTCCGGTCATTGGTCTTCTTCATGATCATTGTGAATCTATTGTTATTTGCATTTTGTTTAGGGATTGCATGGGTGATCGCTCGCACAACAGGGCTTACGTTTAAAACAGCTGTCGCGGCAAACGTGCCCGGGGGATTGTCGCAGCTTGTGCTGTTTGCCGAGGAGGAAGGGGATGTCAACTTAACAGCGGTCACGTATTTTCATATTGTCCGTGTATTGGGCGTTGTATTGCTTATCCCATTTTTAGTGTCGGGCAATATTGTCGGCGGGGCTTCAATCCCGCTAACGGCAGAAGTTTGGCAAGTTGCGTTGCTTATTTTATTGTCGGCCGTTCTTGTTCCAATCGGCCAAAAGTTAAAGCTTCCTGTCGCGCATTTTTTAACACCCATTCTTATCGTTATTTTACTGAAATTATTCCATATTGAAGCACCGACAATGCCAAGCGATGTTCTGCATATTGCGCAAATTTTAATCGGGGCATATATCGGTCTATTGCTAAAGCCTGAGACATTGCGCTTACCGATGAAAGTTCTTGTAGGGGGAATTTCCAGCACAGTTGCGATGATTGTCCTCACATATGGCACAAGCCTGCTCATCGCAAAATTTCTCGATTTGAGCTTTGCGACAAGCTTTTTAAGCACAGCACCTGGAGGACTCGATCAAATGGGCTTGCTCGCCGCGGCGGTAAAGGCTGATATATCCGTGGTGACAGTATTCCAGCTGTTTCGTTTACTCTTTATCTTTTTATGTGTGCTGCCGCTTATTAAGTGGATTTACCACGCAAGGGAAAAGGAGTTTATTTAACTTATAATCGGGTCAGTCAAAATTACATTTGATAAATTGTGTCAGCATTATCACGGCATGCAGTATGAAAAAGCGAGAAAAAAAGCATGGATGCTAACCCTTTATGTCCCGTTTAGGTTATACTAGAGAAAGTGATTAATTGAGGAAGTAGGATTAAGAAACATGCAAACGCAATCGAATCGACAGTTGTGGGCGCAAGCTGTGAAGACCGGTATTATAAAATCGAACTTAATTCCGATGATCGCGGCATTAATGCTCGCCCTATACACATATGAATTGAATTTTGTTGAACATATTCCAGCCATTATTTATGCGGTTCTCGGTTCTGCGGCAGTCATTGCTGCTGCTGGTGCGTACAATAACGTATACGACCGGGACATCGATCAAATTATGCCCCGTACAAAAACACGTCCGACGGTTACTGGAGAGCTATCTGCAAAGCTAGTGCTGATCGTTGCGACAATTTTATTGATAATCGGCTGTGCGTCACTTTATTTAGCCTCGCCATTAGCTGCTTTATTAGGCTTTTTAGGCGTCTTTTTCTATGTTGTACCATATACAATGTGGACAAAGCGCCGCACAATCTGGAACACGGAAGTAGGCAGTATTTCAGGCGCGATGCCACCATTGATTGGCTGGGCTGCGGTCGCACCGGACATTTGGCACCCGGCAGCATGGGCTTTGTTTTTAATTATGGTCATTTGGCAAATGCCGCATTTTTATGCGATTGCCATCCGCAAAAAGGAAGATTATGCCGCAGCGAATATCCCGATGCTCCCAGTGGCAAAAGGGGAACGCCGCACATATATACAATCGAATATTTATCTAGTGCTGTTAAGTTTGTCGAGCTTTTTATTTTACCCGCTCAGCTTAGGGCTAACAATTGTGTCCTTTATATTAGGCATAATTTGGCTAGGAATGAGTATTATGGCGTCAAAGAAAAAAGAAGAGAAAAAATGGGCCAATAAAATGTTTGCCTACTCGCTGTTCCATATGATGGCTGTTTTTGGGACGGTCATTATTTATGCATCAGTAGGCATGATTTTAAATGCGCTCTAAAGATGAAGGTTCTGGGACAAAATGAAAACCATCCATTTCCACACATGGAAAAAGGATGGTTTTCTGCTTTTAAGAAAACTATAGATTTTGGCATGTAGATAACTTTATAAAAAGTGTTGTCCCCGTCCAGGCAAACCGCGCCAAATTTTCGCACCATTAGACCCCACGACGCAAAAGAAGGACACTGAAAATCCACGGTTATTTAAAATCCAATATCATTTTTAATAAAAACTCCTATTTCGTTTTGGAGTGGCCAAAATTCACATTTCCTGATAGAAATTCCGGCTCTTAATTAAATTGATCAGAAAAAATAACCGGAGATTTTCCGGTTATTTGCGCAATGTGGCTCTTTTTGGAGTAAATAAGAGGAATTTTTCCGGTTATCCAAAGAAAAATACTCCATTTTCATGTTTTTTAGGTCAATAGGCGGAATTTCTCCGTCTATTGAGACCATTTTTTATTGTATTTTTTAAATAAGGGGAATTTTTCCGTCTATTTCTTAAAGAGGCATTTAAACGGACTGCCCCCGTTAATAGAGGATCCCTCTTCATCCCAGTTGCGGAACTCTGCCTCTTTTTTAGCCATCTAGCCACTTCACTGAAAATATGCTTAGATTTCCTCGGGAATTTTCAGCTGGCGAATAAAATAGACAGACATATTAACTAAAGAAACGAGACTGGTAGTTGTACCCGTAAAAAACTGTTAATTGAAATGAAAGCCCAAAATTAAAAAGACAGATCTTCAGCACCCGCTGCAAAAGTGGTGGAACGTTTACTTTTGCAGCGGGTCCTCCAATGTCTGTCAGAGTTGGACGGGCGGTTTAGCGCTTTTGTTCCTTTTAACAGAATGGATTTCTATTTCGGGACACTTTGGAAGGTGGGCATGGAAGGAAAGGGGATGTCTTCATTCATTTAATGCTCAATTTCATATGTATAGCACTCAGTCGGATAGCATGAGAAAATATAACCCTCAGTATAAGACAGATAATCCTCATCTGCATTTTTAATGCTCTAATTTTACAAAATACCCAGCCTCATATTTAGTTGCACGATCAATTATTCAGGAATGGATATAGCTTTTCATTTTTACACAATTATATATACATGATCCGCTTTCCGCTAATTTTACTTTCCCCGTTACTTAAATAAGAATCGGAATTCCTGAAAGCTGTAACTATTTCCGTCCTAGCCCTTTTTTATTAACTAGAAGGCTGCATTGTTAGTTAATATCAAAAAGCTGTACATTCCTTTTCTGGCAAAAAATACCTGGCGGCAATGGATTTTTTGTATAAAAGGTGTAATTTATTCAAAAATCAGCTATAAAAAAACAAAATACTATTATTTGTAATAAGTGTATTAAGAAATTGTGAACAGAAATGTGAGCATACTATGACAAACATGGGCTGAACATTTATTGCTTAGGAGAGACATGCTATTATTTGTTTATCAGGCGAGGCGAGTGCATTGTAGGCAAACTCGCTCGCTCATTGATATGCTATGTTACTCACAATTTCGTATACGACTTCGATAACATATAAAACCCCCTATTTTTATATGGTCTTATACGTAAAAAAAGACTCCGATGCAGTAGTGTGCATCGGAGTTTTTTCTTATTTAAGCTTAATATTCGCTACTTCATACATATAATCGCCAAGTACGCGCAGGCCTTGGTCGAAGTTTTCCAAATGGAAGTGCTCGTTCGGGGCATGGAAGTTTTCGCTTGAAAGACCGAAGCCCATCAACACAACAGGCAAGCCTAAAATTTCATCGAATGCCGCTACAATCGGGATGGACCCGCCGCCGCGTGTATAAGCTGTCGGGACTTCATATACTTTTTCATATGAACGACCTGCAGCCTGAATTGCCGGATGGTCAAACGGTGTTAAGTAAGGTTTTCCTTTATCAAATTCAGAAATCATTACTTCGACACCTGCTGGTTTATGTTTTTCAATATGAGCTTTCAGTAAAGCGACAATTTCTTCTGGGTCTTGGTCCGGTACTAAGCGGCATGTAATTTTTGCGCCCGCTTCAGCAGGTAATACGGTTTTAATGCCTTCACCAGAAAAGCCGCCAAATACGCCGTTCACTTCCAATGTTGGACGCGCCCATGTTTGTTCCAAGTAAGAATACCCAGCTTCACCGAATAATTCTTTCACACCGACTTCTTCTTTTAATGCTTCTTCATCAAAGTTCAGATCGCGATAAGCTTGGCGCTCTTTTTCAGAAAGGGGACGCACTGAATCATAGAAGCCCTCTACTTGGATTGTGCCGTGCTCATCACGGAAGGATGCTAAAATTTCTGCAAGTGCATGGATCGCATTTTGAACACCGCCACCGTAAAGACCGGAGTGCAGGTCACCTTTTGCACCGCGCACATCAATTTGCACACCTGTTAAACCGCGTAAGCCGTAGCATACTGCCGGTTTTCCTTTAGCATAAAGGCCAGTATCGGAAATGACGATCAGATCCGCCGCTAATTTTTCTTTATTGTCTTCCGTATACTTTGGAAGAGATGGACTGCCGATTTCCTCTTCACCTTCATAAATGAACTTCACATTTACCGGTAATGCATCTTCTGTCGCAAATAACGCTTCAATCATTTTCAGATGCATGAACACTTGTCCTTTATCATCCGAAGAACCACGTGCAAACAGCTTATTGTCACGGATGGCCGGTTCAAAAGGAGGTGTTTCCCATAAGTTCAGCGGATCGACCGGCTGTACATCATAGTGACCGTAGAACAGGATTGTCGGTTTGCCTTCTGCATGCAGCCATTCCCCGTAAACGACTGGATGACCGGCTGTTTCATCTACTGATACGTTTTCGATGTTTAATGATTTTAAATGGTCTGCCAGCCAGTTTGCCGCTGACAGCATATCTGCCTTATGCTCAGATAAAGCAGAAATACTTGGAATACGTAAAAATTCGTTTAACTCAGCTAAATGACGTTCACGGTTTTTTGTAAAGTAAGCATCCAATTTTTCTAAATGACTCATAGCAAAGAGCCTCCTTTTATTTCGGTTATAGAAATAAGTATAGCATATAAAGCGAAATTATTAGCTTTCCGATACCCCTTTTTTTGAGCCGGAATCGAATAATAAATATAATGTTGCGGTAGCGATTGCAAAAATAACACCGCCGTAAATAGGAAGATAAATTGATTCCATTATAAGCGAAATTGTCATTAATAGGGTAAATGATATTAGTAAATGCGCGAAATACTTGTGGAAACGATGGTGCTGCTCTGTCTTTAATTCAATGAGGACATCGGACAGCATGACAAACGCAAACTCAATGATCCCATAGAGCAGGATGAACCAAACTAAGTTTCCCCAATCTTCAAATTCAATGCCGACAAGCAGCAAAATCCCGACTTCTGCGGCAATCGCTATACCGATGATTGAAATGAATAATAAAATAATGAAGAGAAAGCCAAAAATATTTCCCGAATTCTTTTTCATATGTAGCTCCTTGTAATTCCTAACAGATGATATTAGTATAATGGATTTTCAGGAAAAGGAGGGAAGAGCGCTCCGGATAGAGTATACTAATAAAAAGTTCAAATGGAAAAAAGGGGGAATAAACAAAATGAATAAGTGGAAAATCCCTGTTTTTGCATGTGTGATCAGTGCGATTATTGTAAGTGCATATATAGAGTTTACACATATAAATGAAAAACATAGCGACAATACGAAAATGATTGATGCATGCTTCGAAAATTTCAGGCAAGAGCAGAAAAGCGTGAAGCTCGAGTATACAGAGGGTGGATTGTTAATTTGCGAAAAAGATACGATACAATAGCTATGCAAAGGAGGGGGCAATAAGATGCTCTTCATTTTAGCAAGTTATTTGCTTGGTACAATTTTGACGGCCGCACTTGTTGCAAAAGTGAAAGGCGTGAAATTACATGAGAAAAACAGCGGCAATTTAGGAGCCCGAAATGCAGGGAGAACACTCGGAAAATCCGCCTTCGTTATCGTGGCGATTGGAGATGGTCTAAAAGGATTGGTCGTTGTTCTTTCAGGCCGTTTAATTGATCTGCCGGAACCGACAATTGGCATTGCTGTAATTGCTGTTGTGCTTGGGCATTTATATCCGTTTTGGAACAAGGGTAAGGGCGGAAAGGGCGTGGCGACTGTAATCGGTGCAATGCTCGCTTTTTCGCCTGTAGTATTTTTGATGTTTTTGGCAGGTTTTTTGATCAGCATGCTTATTATGAAAAGCGCGACACTCGGTATGGTAGGTGGCTTCGTCGTTTACGGAATTGCGATAACGGCCTATTTGGAAGCTGGGATTATCGTATTCATAGCACTTGTTCTCGTAATTTGGAAGCAAAGACATAGTATTAAAGAAAGAGTGATGCCAAATGTATTGGAGTAAAATTGCAACAACAGAAAAGGAGCTCGATGCGATTGCCGCATTAAACTATGAAACGTTTGTAGAAGAAATCCCACAGCACGAGCCCGATCCGACTAGGCGTCTCGTTGATAAGTTCCATAACGAAAATGTGTATCTCATCGTTTATAAAAATACGGAAGTCGTTGGAATGGCCGCATTTCGTGACGTGAGACCGTTTTCGATTGATCAAAAAATAGGGAAGGTTGAAAACTATTTAGATGCAAAAGATAGCGGATATTTGTGTGAAATCCGGCTGCTTGCGGTGAAGAAAGCACATCGGAACGGGCGTGTTTTTACAAAGCTGGCAACAGCAATCTATCGTTATTACTATGATAAAGGATATACAGCATGCGTTATTTCAGGGACAGTAAGGGAGGAAAAACTGTACACGCAAATGGGGTTTAGGCAATTTGCGCCGACTGTCGGAACAGAGGAAGCCCGATATTTGCCGATGGTATTGACGCGTAAAGATAGTAAAGCTTTTCGGGAGCGGCTTCGCGAGCAAAATATTGTGTTTTATCCTGGTCCGGTTGCGCTTGAAAATCCAATCATGCCATCGACCATTTCCCATCGCTCCGAAAGATTTCAACAAGAGCTGGGGCAGATGAACAGGCAATTATGCAAGCTGGCAAATGCGAAAATTGTCATCCCCATTGTCGGTACAGGGACACTGGCCAATGATGCGATGCTCGGGCAGTTGAAAAGTGAATTTCCCGATGGGCAAGGTCTTATTTTAATCAACGGGGAATTTGGCAGCCGCCTGCAAAATCAGGCAAAGCAGTGGAATTTATGTTTTGACAGCATGGAATTCGGATGGGGCAATCCGTTTAATCTTTCGCAAATTGAATCATGCCTGCAAACAGGGAACTATAAATATATAGTATTCGCGCATGGGGAGACGTCAAATAGCATACTGAATCCGCTCGAACCCCTTTTAAAGCTGGCGGAAAAATATGATGCAAAGCTATGTGCGGATTGCATTAGCTCGTTCGGGTCGCTTCCTTTTTCGATGGAAGGTATGCATTATGCGACAGCTGTCAGCGGAAAAGCGCTCGGCACAATTGCAGGGCTCGCTTTCGTCTTTTGCAAGGAAACGCCGGACATGAGCAATGCGCCGTTATATTTGAATTTGCCTTATTACATCGAAAAACAAATTGCATTCACGTTACCGCATTTTTATATTAGGGCGGTGAGTGATGCATTAAAAGCCTACCCGGAGCGCTTCGCATTATTGGAAAGACGAATCGAGCTTGTAAGGAATTCGGGCTTGCCTGTAAAAACGATGTATCCAATGATTGCATCGTGGCAGCATGAAAAAATGCAGCAAATCATACAGACATGTGCATTAAACGGCTTTATGCTGCATGGAGACAGCGCTTATTTAAAAGAAAGAGGCATTGCGCAAATTAGTGTAATCCAGCCAAAGTTCGAGAAGGATTTTAGAAAGCTGATGGATCTCATATCCAATATTATGAAAACCTTTGAGGAAGTGGAAGTTCAATAGAGTGAAGTCGCATATTGATTTTAATAATACAAATGATTATGCCGCATCTTACAGCAATGTAAGGTAATTGAAAGCCAATCCGATAGAGTGTAAGCATTTATTTTGGCACAATGAAGTCAGAAGGAAATTAAATTTATAAACTTACACATATATTGACTTTATATAATATTAAAATCTATCGGGGGCCTATAAAATGAACGAATTATTAACGAATATTTATGACGAATACAATCGCTACATTTACCATTTATGCTTAAAATTGACACGCAACCAAAACGAAGCTGAAGATTTAATGCAGGAAGTTTGGGTTAAAGTTGTGCGCTATGAACAATCTGTTGCAGAAGTGGACCATGTTAAAGCATGGCTGACGACGATTACGATGAATACATTCCGCGACCGCTACCGAAAAAATGTGCGTCGCAGCAAATATATGATGAATCAGCCTGAACAATTAGACGTGCCGATTTTGGATTTGGTTCCCAACAATGACTTTACGACAGAAGAAATTGTGGAAAAAACGGAAATCACAAAAATCGTGCAGGAGAAAATGGGTCAGCTTGATAGCATTTACCAAAAAACATTATGGTATTTTTATGTTGATCAATTTTCATTGGCTGAAATTTCCGAGCTTATGAAAGTATCAATCGGCACAGTGAAATCACGCCTGTTTCGCGCGAAAGCACGCTTAAAGGAAATTTTGCTTTCCGACAATGGGGTGGCGGAAGCGGTGCTGCCTGCTTAGTAATATTTAGGACGAAAGCTACAGCGAAAAGTTGCTGCGGCTTTTTCCTTTTGTAGAAAAAATAAAAACACGCGGGCATTTATTGCTCGCGTGTTTTAAAATTTTGCGCATTTTTCAAATATGCTTGTCAATGTTTTGATTTCATCTTCGGTTAACATGCCGAACAAGTTTTCGAAAAGGGTGTCTACTTGCTTGCGCGAGCGTTCGAGCATTTCGATTCCTGCTTCCGTAATATGAATTTGCGAAGCGCGGCGATCCGTTTCATTTTGTGTTTTTTCAATAAGACCTGCTTTAATTAGCTTCGTCGTCAAAACCGTTACGCCGCCAGTAGTCACTTTAAGCTTTTCTGCAATGGCAGATGGGCGTTTCGGTCCATCTGTATGCAGGAAAGCTAAAATTAAAATATGCGATTTCGAAAAGCCTAACTGATTTTGACTGTTCCATTGATTGGCAATTTTGCGTTCCAACGATGTCATCTTTTCAAAAAGCTCGGATAATTGCTCACGTTTAAGCTCATTCATTAAGTGTCAACTCCAAATGTTATCGCTATTCCACGGCTAATTTTTGAAGGGCATTTAGTTCAAATGCACGCACTTTACGTGGGATGAAACGACGGATGTCCATTTCGTTATAGCCGATTTGAATGCGTTTTTCATCAAGTAAAATAGGGCTGCGCAACATGCGTGGATGCTGCTGTATTAAGTTGTACAGCTCTTGGATTGATAACTGGTCGATATCGATAGCCAAATTTTTGAAATCATTCGAGTTCGTCGCGATAATTTCATCTGTACCATCTTCTGTCATACTCAAAATATGTTTAAATTCTGCTAATGTCAAAGGTTGAGAAGTTGTTCTTTTTTCCGTGTAAGCAATGTTGTTTTCATTTAGCCATTTTAATGCTTTTCGTGATGAGGAACAGCTTGATTGTGTATAGATTGTTACTGTCATAATAATTTTCCTCGCTTTCCCATAATCAATAATTTGGTGATAGCTTAGTTGTAAGACATTTATTTATAATAGTATCTTACCAGTAAGCTACTTATATTGCAACTAATTTTTTTATATGTTTTCCATTATTTGTTTACCCACTCTTCTAATAAATTATACGTATAAACATATAAAAAGTTTCGATTTTTATATTACAGTTTTGTAAAGGAAGAGCCGGGGGAAAGAGGGGTTTTGAATAAAGGTGTGCAGTCAGGCTATGATTGCGTGCGCCTTGGGTTTTCTTGTAAATATGAATTTGTTCTAATAAGTGCTGCGGGCATTCTAAAAAGATGGCGACTTTCTAATATATTCTTCCGTTTATCTAATAAGAACTTACTATTTTCAAATACCGCCTTAAAAATTCGAAAAATACACAGCAGTTTTTTAACAATAGGTCCTCATTGTTCCGATAAAATTCAATACTTAGCGACCTGGACCATCAACAAAAAAACAGCGCACTTCATCAAAATGAGTGCACTGCTTCATTAAAATTATTTGAATTCGTTCAGTTCCTTCGTTTCACGCGTTGTGAACCAATCTTGGACATTCCATACTTTTGTTGCTAAGCCATCATAAAATTCAGGCTCATGCGATACAAGAACGATCGTGCCTTTGAATTCTTTCATTGCGCGTTTAAGCTCTTCTTTTGCATCGACATCCAAGTGGTTTGTCGGCTCGTCAAAAATCAGCCAGTTTGTTTGTTCCATCATCAATTTGCATAAACGCACTTTCGCTTGCTCACCGCCGGAAAGCGAATTCAGCGGGCGTGTGATATGGTCCGTTTTAAGGCCGGCACGAGCCAATGCTGCACGGACTTGCGCTTGCTCCATTGAAGGGAATGCATTCCACACATCATCAATCGGCGTGATTTTATCTGCTTTTACTTCTTGCTCGAAGTATGAAGGCTCCAAATAGTCGCCTAAAATCACTTTGCCGTCCAATGGCTGCACTTTCCCTAGCATTGTTTTTAGTAATGTCGATTTCCCGACACCGTTCATGCCGACGAGCGCGATTTTTTCGCCTCGCTCGATTTGGAATGTCAGCGGCGGCAATAATGGCTTTTCTTTGTCATACCCGATGACAAGGTTTTCCGCTTCCACTACATAGCGGCCTGGGGTACGTGCTTCTTTAAAGCTGAATTCCGGCTTTACCGCTGTTTCAGGGCGGTCAATGCGCTCCATGCGGTCCAATTGCTTCGCGCGTGATTTTGCGCGGCCGCTTGTTGAGTAGCGTGCTTTGTTGCGGGCGATGAAATCTTCCTGCTGCTTAATGAATTCCTGCTGCTTTTCATATGCATCAATATGCTGGCGCTTATTGATTTCGGCAAGCTCGATGAACTTTTCGTATGTCGCCGTATAGCGCGTCATTTTCGCGAATTCCAAATGCAAAATGACATCGACTACTTCATTCATGAATTCCGTGTCATGCGAAATTAAAAGGAATGCATACGGATAGTTTTTCAAGTAGTTTTTCAGCCAAGTGACATGCTCTTCATCAAGATAGTTTGTCGGCTCGTCCAGCAATAGAACTTTAGGTTTTTCAAGCAAAAGCTTTGCCAGTAAAACTTTTGTACGCTGTCCGCCTGACAACGCCGCAACATCGCGCTCCAAACCGATTGCGTCCAGCCCTAAACCGCGCGCAATTTCATCGATTTTCATATCCAGACTGTAGAAATCGCCTGCATCCAGCGCATCCTGAATTTCCGCCATCTCTTCCAAAAGCTTGTCATAATCAGCATCCGGCTCTGCAAGCTCTGCGGAAATCTCGTTTAAACGCTCTTCCTTTTTGTACAACGGCAAAAACGCATCACGCAATGCATCGCGCATTGATCGACCAGCCGTTAAAACCGTATGCTGATCTAAGTAACCATAATGCGTGCCGGGCAGCCATTCCACTTTGCCTTCATCATGAATCGCCTGGCCTGTAATGATGCTCATCAATGTCGATTTCCCGACACCATTTGCACCGACTAAACCGATATGATCGCCTTCCACTAAACGGAATGACACATCTTTAAATAATGTGCGGTCACCGAATGAATGCCCTAAATTTTCAACAGTTAAAATTGCCATATATAATCCTCCGATTGTTTGTGTTTATCTATTTTTCCCTCAAAAAAAACCCGCAACATTATAGTGCTGCGAGCTGTTTGTTTAGTTCTGCTAGCCGTGCTTCCATATTTTCAAGACGTGTGAGCGCCTGTTTGACTGAGTCTGCATGGCCAAGTGATTCAAGCTTTTCCATATCGCCCTGAAGATTGATGTAATCCATTTTTAATTCGGCGATCTGCTGCTGTAGCTGGTCTTTTGTTGGCATCGATAGTTGCTCCTTTACGAACGAGTAATCAATTATGCCTTGGCCTAATTGCGTTCGCATTCGGCTATGGGCCAGTCTGTCGCTGTCGCACGATGCGGCGCTTTTAGGCTGACTTCCTTTTAAGTAAATCCAAACCGAATTTGTCACATTTGCCAGAGGCTTCAATTTCCTTCAGTTTCTGCTGAAAGAAATTAATCTTTTCATATTGTAACATAATGCATTGTTTTTTGTGGATTGGAAAGCATTTTTTTAATGAGGTCCACGAAGAGATGGTATCATCCCGTCCCATTTTGACTCAAGTTTTTTCAAAATGCTAAATTTGTGCAATATTATGGCGGGAATACGCCAAATCCAACAATAGATTTTTCAATATTTCATTGTTCGTCAAAATTTCAAGGGCACGCTGTTTTCGGACAGCACGTTCACGGCGCTGTTCATGCAGCAAAAGCTCCATCACTGCATTTTGGATAATGGACTGCTTCATTTTCCGGCCTAGGCCAATATGAATAAAGCCATTCATCTCACGGGTAAAAGCATAATTTAATTCATTTTCATGCTGGGCGGTCGTAATGCATGGAATACCCGCCGCGGCAACTTTATATGGCGTGTAGTTTGCATTGCAAATAATCAGGTCCGCTTCTGGCATCAACTGTAGAAGTGCATCGGATTTTTGGATGATTTCCGTATTTTTGCGGCTTAATGCCATCATTTTCAAGCTATCTATGTCATGCTTATACTCATCATCAATGGCAACGGAAATTTTTAGCGGGATGTGCAGCTGTGTTAAGTGGCGTAATGTCCGGTATGTCAAGTTATTGCTGTCCCCGTCTTCAAATGCGACAACAATATGCGGGAGCGACCCCTTAATCGAACTATCCGGCGTTTCAAGGATTTGCTGTGCAACCTTTTCCAAATTTGGCGGGACGGCAAATGCATAGCTGCCAGCAAGCTCATGTGTCAGCGTCTCATCATGGGAATCTCCAAATAGAGCTACAAGATGACAATCAATCAGCTGTGCGCCTACCCCAAAATCATCAAAGTGGACAATGGTCGAACAATAAGGCTTGATCATCTCGATTTGCTCTAATTGTGTATCCTTGCCTTCGTGGATAATCAAGTGCGGCTCCAATTCGCGAACTTTCTTTTTGAGCTCGGTATAGCGCTCAAAAAGTACAATATTCAAGCCTGTTTGGGCCAATTTATCAATAAGCTGACGATTCGCAGTTTTAATAAATAAAAATACATTTTCGTCTTGTAATAAATTTGCTAATGTTACCGCACGTTCGAAAGGATATATTCCTTTAATATCACAATGCTCGATAATCCATATGATTTTTCTTTTTTGCACTTAAATCCCATCCTTTCCACTATCTCTATAAAATATGGTGAAATAACCGAAATTATGAATGAGAGAGTTCGCTTCATTTACATACATTAAATCGGAGGAAGGAGGAAATGATATGAAAGTAATGCGCTCAGCTTTAGTTGTCGGGGCGACAGGATTGGTTGGTTTCGCGCTCGTTAAGCTACTATGTGATAGTGATGAATATGCCGCAGTGAATGTAATTTCGAGAAGGCCGCTTGATTTTTCGCATCCGAAATTAGTCGTTAAGCTTCGGGAATTCGATGAAATAGCCGACGATGATATAGAATTTGCGCATGAAGTGTTTTGCTGTCTTGGGACGACGATGAAAAAAGCGGGATCCCGCCAACAATTCGAAAAGGTCGATTTTGAATACCCTTTAACGATTGCGGCACTTGCAAAAAATCGGGGGATCGGCCATTTCATCGTCATTTCAGCAATGGGGGCAAATGAAAAATCGCTTGCCTATTACAGCAGGGTGAAAGGGAAGCTGGAAGCGGAACTCATTCAAATGGACTTTCCGCAGCTTTCCATTGTGCGCCCATCCTTGATCACCGGGGAGCGCAATGAATTCCGGTTCGGGGAAACGGTAGGGGCAAAAGCATTAAAAGCGATAAACCCTTTATTGATAGGACCGATGAAAAAGGCCCGTTCAATCCCGGCACAGCAAATTGCCATGGCGATGAAAGTGATCGCAATACATGGCAAAAAGCAGAAATTGGCCGTTTATTTATCGGATGAGCTAATGAAAATGGATATGCCAGCAATCGAAAAGGAGGAACCGTTCGCCGAAGAAGAAATAATATTTAATTGGGAACGACTTAAAGAAGAAGAGCCGCCGCCAGTGGACGGAGAGGTCGTATTTAATCGGGCGAAAATAAAAAAAATGGACAAACGATAAGCCTATTCTTATTGCGACATAATGATGTCCGACAAAAGACTGAAATTGAACTTTCCTAAGCAACTAACTATTATTAAGATAAGTTATTCTGATACAATATAAGTACAACGAGTTACATGGAGGAACAATTATGAAAATCTTACTTGTCGATGGCACTATATTTGGTCGTAAAACCGGCGTCCTTTTGGAACAGGTTCAACAATATATTCAAGCTTTTAACCCTTCATTGGAGTTGGAAATTTTATATTTTTCTAAATTGCAGCATCAAATTTTAGACGGCAGTCCGTTAAATGACGATATGAAAAAGATGATCCAAAAATTCGAGGAAGCCGATGCCTATATTTTCGCTTCGCCGATTTTCCAGGCATCGATTCCAGGTGTACTGAAAAATGCGTTTGATATGATTCCGCCGAAAGCGATGCGCTACAAGCCGGCAGCGATTATCGGCAATGGCGGCACATATCAGCACCATTTAGTATTGGAAAACCAATTGCGCCCGATTTTGGATTATTTTCGTTGCCTAGTTACACCAAACTATGTATACACACATGCAGACCACTTCGATAAAGACAATAAAATCATCGAGGAAGATGTACACAACCGTCTGCGCGAACTGGCGCGTGTTTTCGTTCAATATTGCGAGATGACGAAAACATTGTCAAAGCAGCCGGTCGATATTCAATAAATGAAAAAGGGGGTTAAGTTAAAAGTTTTTTGAATTTTAGCTTACTCCCTTTTTTCGTTAACTTAAAACTGGTTTTTCATGAATGCATGCGATAATTTCCTCCGCTACTTCATGTGCTAGCTCCAGCTGTGATGTAAAGCCGACACATGAACAGTTCATTTCCCCTAAAATATACGCATCTTGCCCATTGTCATCTGTATCCAAAATAAAGTCCGCTGTCCAAATAAGCGGTAAATCATAGCTGCCTAAAAGTGTTGTCACTTCATCCAGCTGAGCTAAAAAGCCGTCCACCAATATTGTCCATTCATCTGGACGATCATAGCGGTATTGTGCGCCGGAAAATAATGTGGCACTGAACGCATCAGCTTCATTTGCCGGCTTTTTGTGAACGACATGGATTGGCCGATCGCGTAGCATAAATAAGCGGATCTCTCCTTCTTTAATGCGCGGCAAAAATGGCATATCGACAAGCATGCCATTTGCGCCGACGATATACTGTTCACAAAACGCCATAAATGCTTCAAGCTCATAATATTCTACATGATTATCTTTCGCCTCCGTGCATTTCACCATTGCATTTAACGGTGCTTCTGCCGCATCATCCACCAATTGTACACGCCAAATGCCTTCACCGGTAGAGCCCCGGTTTTGTTTTAACACACGTTCACCTTTTGCCAATGACTTCGGGAACGAAGATTTAAATTGTTCTATTGTATAGTAAGCATACGTGTCTTCAGGAACTAAAGATGTATGGCGCAATTTAACTAGAGCATCCTTTGCTCCGTAGCCAATCATCGCATCTGGGTGCGGCATGCCAATAACGCCTGTCGCACATAGTTCACGCAGCATTTCAAAATACTCGGCCTCATGTTTTAAATTGCCTGGGTTAATGCGCGAAACATATGCAACTGCATGGTCCTTTATATATTCAAAAATTTCCTTCCGCTTATTCAATTCAAAGAAAATAACCTCAGCATCTTGCCCGAGCAGCTGCAAAGCATTGACCATTGGCATCGTATCAGGGCGATAACCGTCCGAACCTTTGTCGTTTCCTCCATGCACTTCCAAAAACACAACTTTTTTCATATATCACTGCACCTTTCGACGGATGTCGTTTTTTTTCATCATAACTTGAAATTATGAAGAAGATAATAAGGAAATGTAGCGGAATTGTTACGGAATGTAATAAAAATACAAATTGTTTCCACTAAATGAGAGTGCGTTGATAGGGATTAATAAAATGAAGTTTTTCTGAAAAACGTTTTCCGGGAATAATAAAAAATGACCAAATGAAATGACTGGATATAAAGCTTGAAAACACGCATAAAACATCACTGTCCATTCGGAGTTTAAAAGCGAAGGGAGAAAATGCAAAAGAATAAAATGCAAGGAATCGGAAGTTTCCGTAATAATTATTTGATGAACAATCTGTTGAAGGAAATATGGACATAATGTGTCATTGGATGAATGCCGTAAATAAATAGTCCGCTAAGTAAAATGAAATGCACGGCAAACGGGGAGAATAGTTTGGATTGAATCCAGAGCCATTTTGATGTAGCATGGATATTCATGTGAATTTAACATTTTACTTTCGGAGCATTTGGAGGCGAACCGAAGATGGAACAAACGATATGGCAGCAAGAACAGGCGCATTTAAAGCAAATAAGCGCCCTGTTAAAACAGCAAATAGACATACAAACAAGCCATTTGAAAAAACAAAGGGGCGACATTGTAGAGGAGCGTACACAAGCTTCCTCGGAATTCAATGATATTTCAGGCGAAAGCGCCATCCAGTTTTCGCAAATGCTGCAGACGATGCAATTGCGTGAGCGTGAATATTTGAATGCCAGTGAACAATTAGCCAAAATGCAGATTTTATATAAAAGCCCTTATTTCGGACGCATTTCAATTGAAAATGAACAAGGCGAGCATGAACACCTATATATTGGTTTATCGACATTCCGTGAGCCAAAAACGGATGATGTATTAATCTATGATTGGCGGGCGCCGATTTCGAGCCTTTTTTATGAAAATAAAATAGGGCAGGCGCGCTACCAGATTCCGGATGACGAATATATTCCCGTAATGATAAAAGGCCGCCGCCAGTATAAAGTGAAGTATGATGAGCTGCTGCAAGTGCTGGACGCGGATATTTATGTAGGCGACGAAGTGCTGCAAAGCCTTTTATCTGATACAGCAAAAGAAAAGATGAAATCGATTGTCGCAACGATTCAAAGCGACCAGAATATCGTCATCCGCTCATCAAACAAGGATAATTTAATCGTGCTCGGACCTCCTGGCAGCGGCAAAACGTCTGTTGCAATGCAGCGGATGGCTTTTTTATTATATGAATATCGTCAAACAATGAATGCACGTAGCATTTTGCTCATTTCGCCATCCGATTTGTTCAATGACTATATTTCGAATGTATTGCCGGAGCTCGGCGAGGAAAATGTGCAGCATACGACGTACTACCGTTTATTGCGCGATTTGAAATTAACGCGCTACACTGCCGAAACAAGCTACGAGAATATTGAACGTCTGCAAACGGCGGACAGTGAGGCGCGTGAGCATTATGCATTTAAAGGCTCGCATGATTATGTAAAACAATTATTGAATTATGTAGCGAGCATGAAAAAGACAGGCATGCCGTTTTATAATTTAAAAGTGGAAGGAAAGCTGTTTGTTTCGGCGAAAAAGCTGACGGAGCTGTTTTATGAAAAATTCGCCGGACTGGACATCGATTTTCGCCTGAAAAAAATCCGGACAGTGCTCCTGGAGAAAATGGGGCAGCAAAAGTCGAAAGACCGCAAACTATTGATGAAGGAATTGAAGGCGGTAAATGCTTATATCGGAACAGATAAAGAAATCGAGCAGCAAGTGAATGAAAAACTTCAAAAAAAATATGGCGGGCTGGAAGGGACGATTCAACAGCTAGGCTTCGTCAATTTAAACAAAATGTATATAAAATCGCTCACATTCCAAAATGACAATTCATTTACGCAAGCAATCCAGGCAGCAACGACTGAAACGCTGAAAGACCGCATATTATATTACGAAGATTTGGCGCCAATCATGTATTTGCAGGCGATCGTCAAAGGCTTGTATACCGATAGCACAATCAAGCATATTGTCATTGACGAAATTCAGGATTATTCGTATTTGCAATTATTGACGATTAAGGCGATACATCCGAAAGCGCATTATACATTGCTCGGGGATAAAAACCAAGTTGTGCACCCGCAAATGAAAGATTCGCTCGCCGGTCCGTTATCGAAGCATTTCAAAGTGGTCGAGCTCAACAAATCATACCGTTCTACAAATGAGATCACGGATTTTATGAGCGCGATCTTAAATAATACGACGACACAATCTCTCGGGGTGTCAGGCGACAAACCGCGAATCATCGAGACGAATTCATTGCTTGACACAATTGCGCATCTCGTTGATTCGAATTTTGAGCGACACGATAGCTTTGTCATTTTATGCAAAAATAAATTGGCATGTGAGCAGCTGTACAGTGATTTAAAGCCGATTATTCCACAATTGCAGCTCATTACGGAAGAGCAAAAGACGTATATGAAGGGGCTTCTCATTATGCCGGGTTATATGGCGAAAGGTTTCGAGTTTACGACCGTCGTAGTGGCGGATGCGACCGACCATGTATACGCTGAGGAAATGGATGCGTATTTGCTGTATACGATTGCTTCCCGTGCGACACGCCAATTATTTTTAATAACGGATGGAACATTGCCAAAAGCGCTTGCACACATCGGTGAACAGTATTATCGTAAAGAAGTGAACATTTAGGCGCAATTGGACGTCTAACGGAAGATGACAACTTTTTTAGGAGATATGCATGGAAAACTTTGATTTAATTTTAATTTTAAAGCATCTCATCATTGGTTTAGTGCAAGGCTTTACTGAGCCAATCCCGGTTTCCTCCAGCGGCCATGTTATGATCGCAAGCGAAATTTTAGGGATGGGCGAACAGGGCTTCACATTTGCCATTTTAACGAATACAGCATCATTGTTCGCTATTATGTTTATTTACCGCGAAGATATTATTCGTTTGATTACAGGCTTTTTACTGTTCATCAAAACACGTGACCGTCGATACCGCGCTGATTTCAACTTCGCGTTATATGTAATCATCGGCTCTGTTCCGGCAGGGGTATTGGGCATTCTGCTGAGTGATGTCATTGCGGATAATGTCAGTATGACGACAATTGCGATCATGCTGTTTGTTACAGGTATCGCGCTTTGGCTGATCCGTAATCTGCGCGGGACAAAGCGTGACGGGGATTTAACGTCAAAAGATGCATTACTGGTCGGTTTAGGGCAGGCGGTGGCATTAACACCGGGCATTAGCCGCTCCGGCGCAACAATTATATCCGCGATTGCAGTCGGAATGAATCAGGAAACAGCTTTGCGCTTTTCGTTCATGCTTTACATTCCGGTAAGTCTTGGCGGGGTAGTATTGGGGATCACCGACTTCCTGGATGAGCCAAATAAAATGGATTTGGCTCTTCCGTATACGGTGACATTCTTTGCCACGCTAATTATGACATATTTTGCGATGCGCTGGTTTATGGGCATCATGAAAAACGGCAAGCTGCATTATTTCACGTATTACTGCTTCCTGGTCGGTATTTTATTGCTGATCTTCTTTTGAAAATGATGAACACGCTCACAGTCTTTAACGGCTATGTGGCGTGTTTTTTATTGTTAACCAGGAAATTATGGATTTTAGCATTTGAGATAACTTTGCAGGAGAGTGTTGACCCCGTCCAGGTAAACCGTGCCAACTTCTCGCACGAGGAGATCCCGCTGTACAAAAGGAGTGGACTGAAAAACTACGGTTATTTAAAATCTCATTTCGTTTTTAATAAAAGCTCCCTCTCATTCACATTTAATGATAGGGATTTTGGCTCTCAATTAAGTGATGAGAAAATAAGCGGTTCTTAGTACTGACGGTCTCACCTTTCGCACTGTAAAAACATCAGCTGACGGCTAGTGCCTTTCGCTACAAGATTTTCTCTTCGACGAAAGCATAGCGGCAGGAGCACCGAGGGAGAGAAGCTCGTGTAGAGCCGTGCCCGCGAAAGCGTCCGACCCGCAATGGAAATCAACCCCATGTTATGGTGGGTGTGAACCAAATAAGCGGAGATTTTCCGGTTATTTGCGCAAGAGAGCCTATTTCGAGGGGAATAAGCGGAGTTTTTCCGGTTATCCAAAGGAAATTCCTCCATTTTCTTGTTTTACGAGTCAATAGGCGGAATTTCTCCGTCTATTTAGGCCATTTTCGATTGTATTTTTTAAATAGGCGGAATTTTTCCGTCTATTTATTAAAGAGGCACTTAAACGGCCCTCCCAACTGTTAATAGCGGCTCTCTCTTCATCCCAGTTGCGGGAATGGGCCTCTACTTCATCCTCTTGCCGTTCGCTTAAAATAAACTTGGATTTCCCCGGGGGTGTTCAGTGCCCTCTGCAAAAGAAAGGCGCTGAAAAAGTGGCGAACGTTTACTTTTGCGTAGGGGTCCTCCAAAACTTGCGGCTCACACGATGTGAGTCATTGGGGGCATGCCACAGGACTTGTCGTTTTGCCCACCCGGAGTTGAACGGGTGCTTTAGTGTTTTTATTCTGTTGAGCAAGAAGTTTTATTAAACAAAAGTTCAAGAGTAAGGGCTTTTTAAATTTTGCTGTTCTCTTGACAAATGAAGCAATTTTATATTTAATTAGTTAGTCTAACTAACTAATTTCAAAGAAGAAATGGAGGCACACGCATGACGTTCTTTTTACAAATACACCGTTTTCATAAACGCTATACCGCACAGCTTACGAATATGCTGACTGTATATGAGCTTACGAATGCGAACTGGTCTTTGCTGCAATACTTGGCGAACGGGAAGATGGCGACGACGAGCCAAATTGCAAAGTACTGGGATGTGGAGAAGCCGACTGTTTCGGCAAATGTAAAGACATTGATGAAACAAGGTCTTATCCAAGTAAAACCAGGGGATGATAAACGCGAAAAATATATAAGCCTGACGGAAAAGGGCGAAATATTATACGGGAAAATTTCCCCGGAAATTGAATTTCTACAAAATCAGCTATTATTTATGCTTACAGAAGAACAACAGGAGCTTTTCCAGAAAGCGTTGTCCAATATGGAAGAAATATTGAAAGAAGGATTATGATGAAGGAAATAAAAGAGCCGATTTGGACGAAGGATTTTATTATCGTATCGATCATTAACTTTATATCGATTTTAGTATTCTTTCTTTTAATGGTGACAATTTCAAGCTATGCAGTAGAAGCATATCATGTATCTACAAGCATTGCAGGCCTTGCAGCGAGTATTTTTATTATCGGTTCATTGATGGGACGATTAGGAGCAGGGCGGCTGATCGGAAATATGGGCCCGCAGAAGATGCTTCTAATTGGCCTTATCGTGTTTTGCGTTACAACATTGCTCTATTTGCTTGAATGGGGCGTTGCCTATTTATTGACGATCCGCTTATTGCAGGGGGTTGCAGTCGGAACAATAGGTACAGCAACCGGAACAATTGTCGCAATGATTTTGCCGGCATCACGTAAAGGTGAAGGGATTGGATACTTTAGCTTGAGCGCTGTTTTGGCTACAGCGATCGGCCCGTTTATCGGGATGTTTATGCTGAAGCTTGAAAATGGCTTTCATGTCATTTTCTATACAAATACCGTGCTGTCGTTTATTTTGTTGATCGCTTTTTTCTTTGTCAAAATATCTTTGCCTCAAACGAACAAAAAGAACGGGCAACAGACAGGGAATCTATCTTTGCTTGAAAAATTTATTGAACCAAAAGCTATACCAATTTCGTTTATTGCTTTATTAATTGGCTTTGCATATTCAGGCGTCATGTCGTTTATTACGTTTTATGCCAAGGAGATTAATCTAGTGGAAGCGGCAAGCTATTTCTTTTTGGCATATGCAGCAATTGTCATATGTTCGCGTCCATACACAGGAAAACTAATGGATGCACGCGGACCGAATATCATTGTCTACCCTTGCCTTGTTATTTTCGCGCTCGGCATGCTGTTGTTCAGTCAAGCTTCAGCCGGCTGGATGCTGTTGGTTGCAGCAGCACTGATTGGCTTCGGGTACGGGAACTTTAACTCGATTGCGCAAACAATTGCAGTGAAAGTGACAGAGCCGCATCGATTTGGCTTAGCTACATCAACTTATTTTATTTTATATGATTTAGGATTAGGGGTAGGGCCGTTTATTTTAGGGATGGTTGAGCCATATACAACATACCGTACTATATTCGTTTCAATGATTCCGTTGATTGTCATTAGTATTCCACTATATTATTTCCTTGTAGGAAGAAAGGGAAAATTAGTGTAAATGCATGCAGCTCCATGCGATATCTCCGTTAATCGCGGGAGATAGCCAGCAAAGCCGTTTCGGAATGAAGCGCAACGGATTTTATATAGAAAGAAAGGGTTATGTTAAAGATTTTTTAACTTTTAGCATAACCCTTATTGTTTATTATACTGAAAAGTGATAAAATTTTGAAAACTTAAACAAAGGAAGATAATTCATTATGCAATATTCTGATAGCATTTTAAAGACACCATCATCATTCATCCGAAACATTTTAAAGGTGACGGATGCAGCCGATGTAATTTCATTTGCAGGAGGCTTGCCGAATCCCATCTCTTTCCCGATTGATGCTTTAAAACAGTCAGTGAATGATTCGATTGATTCGAGTGGGGCAAAGTTATTTCAGTATTCCACAACACAAGGCTATTTGCCGCTTCGTCAGTATATTGCAGACAAATACAATAAAAAACAGCCGAATCTAAATTACACAGCGGATGATGTTTTAATTACGACGGGCTCGCAACAAGCATTGGAGCTTATTTCCAAAGTATTATTGAATAAAGGTGATGGTGTCATTATTGAAGAGCCCGGCTATTTAGGGGCGATTCAAGCATTCACATTGCGCGAGCCGACTTTTTACGGCATTACACTGGAAACAGAAGGCTTGAATGTCGGACAATTAAAGGCAGCGCTGAAAAAACCGGATATTAAAATGGTATACACCGTTCCAAACTTTCAAAATCCAACAGGTTTGACATATACAAAGGAGCGCCGTGAAGAAGTATTCGAAGCCGTAAAAGATAAGGACGTAATATTTATCGAGGATGACCCATATGGCGAGCTTCGTTTTACAGGGGAGCATCTGCCTTATATTGCAGCGGGCAAAATGGCCAATAGCGTCGTACTCGGATCTTTTTCAAAAACAGTGACGCCTGGCATGCGCTTAGGATATATGCTGACGAAAAATCATGAGCTATTAAATCATGTGGAAACAGCAAAGCAAGCAACGGATCTACATACGAACATTTTCGCGCAGTATATTTTGCATCATTATTTAACGAATAACGCGTATGAAGAACATGTCGAAAAGATCATTGCCTTATACAAAGAACAGGCAGATGCAATGTTGGCTGCGATGGAAACGTATTTCCCGCCGCATGTTTCATACACAAAACCTGAAGGCGGCATGTTCATTTGGGTAACGATGCCCGAAGGAGTAAATGCGCTGGAAAAATTTAATGAAGCGATGGAGCAAAAAGTAGCTTTCGTGCCAGGGAACCCGTTTTACACAACGAATAAAGAAGTGAACACGATGCGCCTCAATTATACGAATGCCACACCGGAAATTATCGAAGAAGGCATTAAACGTTTAGGCAAAATTTTATAATGAATCTATAAAGGCGATTGTTTTGAGTAAATCAAGCAATCGCTTTTTGTATGGAGAAAAAGTGGTTATTTTTTGCATTAAACCCGTTTTTTCAGGAAGTAAATGTCCAGCCAATTACCCCAAAATGCTGGTGATATAATAAACTTGGATTTTCAGGGGATTTGTAGAAATTTGAAATAGAAAAAATAGTATAATTATTTTAACTTCATTCAGCGTGCATCTTCAATGTCCGCTGAACGCAATTACGCTTAGGTGTAATTGATTTGAGCTTTCTATATTAAAGGAGTGTGCAAATTTGAAATTAATATTTGAGGCGATCGAGGCTTTTGGGGAAACTCTTTTGCCAGCATTTGAACTGACGGCAGAAACATCATCAATCAATATTTATACAGATGTCACAAAAATGGATTACTTGACGAATCAATTTTCGGACATGCCGGAAGTTTTCATTCATATACAGGAGAACGGACATTACGGTCGACTGACGGTGGAGGAAACATTTCGGTTTTACTTGAAATTGCATAACAGAAATGATTCTGCCGAGTCGCTCATGAAAATATTCGGCTTGGAGCAGCTAAGGAAAGTACGGGTTAGCGGACTGACTTCCAGTGAACGCCACGTACTAAGCTTTTTGAATGTCTATTTGCAACAAAAGGACTTGCTCGTTTTAGTCGAACCTTTTCAAAATTTGAAGCAGCTTGAACGTAAAGTGATTTTCCATTTAATTATGCAGCTTCAGCAGTCAGGGAAAAATATTATAATACTATCGAATAACTTGGAGCATTTAATCAATTTGGGAGGCGAAATTTATAGACTGGATTTAGAGGGGCTTCACACGCTTGATGTGAAAGAGGAACAGCCAGAGCAGGCACCGGCTGAAACTATTCAAATTAAAATCGAAAAAATCCCGACAAAGAAAAACGAAAAAATCATTTTATTTAACCCGCCTGAAATTGATTATATCGAAAGTATTGAAGGGGAAGTGTTTGTATATGTCGCTGGGGAAGGATATCCGTGCACACTGACATTGAATGAGCTTGAGAAGCGGTTGCATCATTTCGGTTTTTTCCGTTGCCACCGCTCATATATCGTCAACTTGCAAAAAGTGCGGGAAATCATTTCATGGACGCGCAATAGCTATAGCCTGTCACTGCAAGGAACAAGCAAATCCGAAGTGCCGTTGTCGAGAACAAAGCTTGCAGAGCTGAAAGAAATTGTCGGAATATAAAAGATTTCCTGGGAAATAGGTTGTACCGTTTATCGTTTTATAACACCAAACAACACCAAAAAGCGACAATTCACCGTTAATATAATGCGACCGTACTGGTTCTCCTTTAAATTTAAGGTAACACCGATTCAAGGGAGGAAATAATGATGAAAGCCATTATAGAAGTACAAAACTTGCAAATGAAGTTCGGAAAGGAAGAAGCGTTGAAAAATGTATCCTTTTCTATTAAAAAGGGGGAAATTTTCGGTTTCCTTGGTCCAAGCGGTTCCGGAAAAACGACGACAATTAAAATATTAACAGCTCAATTGACACAGACAAACGGCCAAGCTTTCGTTTTTGCACAGCCTGCCGCCGAAATGAGTAAAGTGAAAAATAAGGAAAAGTTTGGAATTTTGACGGACAACAGCGGATTGTACCAACGCCTATCTATTGAAGAAAATTTATTGCTGTATTGTCATTTATACAACTTACCGGAAAGCACGGTGGAAGAAGCTTTAGCATTTGTTAATCTGCAAAAGGATCGCAAAAAAAGAGTGAACCAGCTTTCTAAAGGAATGATGCAGCGCGTCATTTTGGCGCGTACGATTATGCATAAGCCGCCATTGCTTTTTTTGGATGAACCTACATCAGCATTGGACCCAGTAAATGCCCAGCATATTTATAACGGCCTTCGTCAATTGAATGAATTGGGCACGACGATCTTTTTGACGACACATAATATGGCGGAGGCGGAATTGCTATGTGACCGCATTGCATTCTTGCATAAAGGAGAAATCCGCGAGATTGACTCGCCGGCAGCTTTAAAGACAAAGTACAGTGACCAATCATTCACTATCGAGCTGGAAAATGGGGAGCAGCATGTCGTTCATAACGGCGAGCAGGGGGCAACTCAAGTAATGGAATGGATGAAAGCATCGCGTGTGTCGCGCATGTATTCGAACGAACCAACATTAGGCGATATTTTCGTACAATTAACAGGGAGTGATTTAAAATGAATATTTCAATTAAACGAATTCAGGCAATCTTTATGAAAGACTATAAAGAATTTTCGCGAAATTATGCAGTATCATCTGTCATATTGACACCGATTATCCTCGCTTTATTTTATGGGCGTGTCGGTGCAGGTTCGATAGATATGTACTTTTTGCCGTTAAACATGACTTTCTCGATGGTGACGGCGTATATTCAAGCATGCTTGATTGCGGAAGAAAAAGAGCGTAATACATTGCGCGGGCTAATGATGTCCCCTGCTTCGACAGCGGATATTCTACTAGGGAAAAGCTTATTGGTTTTTATTACAACTGCAGTTATTTTATTCGTTTCGTCTTACTTAGTAGGTTATATGCCAAGTCAAATAACGCCTGTGGCATTAGCATTGGCCGTTTCAACGGTATTTTATTTGGCACTTGGTACAATTTGCGGGCTATATACGAAGTCAATTATGGAAGCCTCATTGGCGGTATTGCCGATAATGATTATTTTCACATTCGGTCCAATGGCAATAGCTTTAGGAGAAAACCATCTCTTATATAAAATCGTAGAATGGCTGCCGAGTACTCAATTATTGCAGTTGGCCGAGCAGGCAGAAGCAAATGCCGAATTTACACAGTTAATCGGTCCGTTGGCGGTCATCGGTGTATGGACGATCATCGCTGTATTATTATCGGTCGCACTATTTAAAAAACGCACGAAAGATGAATAGCGAATAATGAAAAACAGCTTTGCTGAAAGGATTGACTTTCGGCAAAGCTGTTTTATGTCAATTATGAATCTACAAAAAGAAGCATACTCGGATTAGAGCATGCTTCTTGCAACTAACTATATGAACTTAATTCGTTAAAATTAAAGTTTTACTACGTTAGTAGCTTGTGGGCCACGGTTGCCTTCTTCAACGTCGAATTCAACTTTTTGACCTTCGTCTAAAGTTTTGAAACCTTCGCCTTGGATAGCTGAGAAGTGTACGAATACATCGTTACCGCCTTCAACTTCGATGAAACCGAAACCTTTTTCTGAGTTAAACCATTTTACTGTACCTTGTTGCATGAGAGAAAACCTCCAAAAAAATTAATTAATTGAATTGCTAAATGTATAAAAAAATTCACACATTAAAAAAGGGAGCGTACACGTTCACTTTTTTAATATGTGAATTAATCGTAAACAGCTTAAGCAATTTAATTATTCTTATTGTATAACAACTTTATCCAACTGTCTACAAAAATTTCTCGGAAAGATAAGAAAATTTTTGACTTTTCGTACAAATGAAGGAATAGAGCGGTTTTTATTTCCAGATTTTATTATATTGTAGCATGTGCATTTATAAAAATGCCAAAATTTTTATGAAAGCTATATGGACTTTTTAATTTAAAAATTACCTTCGAGCTGCTTATAAACATTCATGCTATTTACTTTCATTCTAAATAAATGGTTAATTTCAGCTAAAAATATTTAAATTTATCATTAAAATTATGATGACTTATTGCCTAAATATTGTATATAATTTCTAAGTAAATAAAAAACTATTATTTTAAGGAGAAATATATTTTGAAACGTTCAATATCAAAAAAGTTATGGTTATCATTTTCTGTGTCCATTGTATTGATTCTTTTAATTAATATAATCGGTTCATTATCTATAGAAAACGTTAAAAGTCGCTATGATAAAATTTTAGACAAAGATGTGGAACGCATTAATTATGCGCGCGATTTGGAAGTTGCCCAAAAGGACATGGCAACCCGATTATTGGAGTATGTTGCAACAAATAAAGAAACAGCAAAACAAGAGATTGACCAAGAGATTGAAAATGGGTCAGTTGCGGCACGGGGATTGATCGAATTAAGCAAAGATGAGGCTTCCCTTAAATTATTGGAAGATCTAAAAGTTAAAACGGTGCAATTGTTCGAATCCAATGAATTAATTTTGGATTTGAAGAGCAAAGGGCAGGACATATCTGTGCATCAAGCAGCGTCAACAAGCTTGAACAATGAAATATTGGAAATCATTTATCAAATTATCGATGTTCAAAACGGAAATATTGCAAAAACACGCGCAGAAATCGATAAATACCAAAGCAGTGCCATCGCATTTATGATTGCATTTACTCTTCTTTCAATTGTATTAGCGTTAATACTTTCAGCTTACATGAGCCGCCATATTTCGAAGCCCGTAGGCAAAATGACAAATGCGCTCGAGGAAATTGCCAAGGGGAATTTAGCTATGCAGCCTTTGCAAATCAAGAACAAAGATGAAATCGGCGTGATGGGGCAAAGCTTTAATGCGATGCTGGCAGACTTGCGGAATATCGTATCGAATGTCAATGATTCATCGATGCAAGTGGCTGCAAATGCGGAGGAACTTTCAGCAAGCTCGCAACAAAGCCTGGCATCTTCGCAAATGGTAGCAAAATCAGCAGAACATCAGCTGAATACAAGTACAGAGCAATCGCGTTACATGGACGCATCAATCGTTTCAATGAACGAGCTGCGTACGAGCATTGATCAAATTTCTGGTGATAATGAACAAATGCTGTATGCTACGACAGATGTTAAAGAATTAATTGACCAAGGCGCGATGTCAATCCAAAATGTGGTGGATCAAATGGAAACGATTCACGATACATTTAAAGATACAACGACTATGATGCATACGATGGCACAGCATTCGAATAGCATTCAAAACATTACGAGCATTATTACAGATATTGCGGACCAGACGAATCTGTTGGCATTAAATGCCGCAATTGAAGCAGCGCGTGCAGGAGAGCATGGGAAGGGCTTTGCTGTCGTAGCAGAGGAAGTACGGAAGTTGGCCGAGCAGTCAAAAAATTCGGCGACGAAAATTGGCAATATGGTGCAGCAAATTCAGCAAACTTCCAATGATGCGACTAAAACAATCGTTGAAGGCGGCGTGAAGGTTGATGAAGGGATGGAAAAAACTTCGGAGTCATTACGTGTATTCCACAGCATCGAAACAGGTATCGGCGAAGTTGTCTATCGTGTGGAATCCGTGTCTGCAGCGGTAGAGGAAATCCAGGCAATGACCGGTTCAGTAACAGACAGCGTGAAGCATGTTCAAGAACTTGCGGCAAGAACAGCCGACACAGCAAGCGACACAAGCGCAGCAACAGAGGAACAATTGGCCGCTACAGAAGAAATTTCGCACAATGCGTATTCACTATCTGAATTAGCCGAACAGCTACAGCATGAAGTGAGCCACTTTAAACTATAATGAAGAGGAGCCATTAGCAGTATTTTGCTAATGGCTCTATTATTTATGGATAGGGAATTAAAGTTATTACTGTAATCTATAAGGTGCGATATTATCGCAAACGTTTGCGCAAGATGCATTCTTCAAAGAAATAGCCAATCCACTTTTAAAAAAGGTGGAGGGGGATTTATTTATTTTATGTGTGCTATAGTAAACACAAGGATTTTTGAAAGGATGAATTGTATGGCTAAAAGCTTAGTATTAGCAGAAAAACCTTCAGTCGCGCGCGATATTGCCAATGTGCTGAAGTGTCATAAAAAAGGAAATGGCTTTATGGAAGGGGACAAATACATCGTCACTTGGGCGCTGGGGCATCTGGTGACACTCGCGGATCCGGAAAGCTATGACGAAAAATATAAAAAGTGGAGTTTAGAGGACTTGCCGATGTTGCCGGAGCGTCTGAAACTGACGACGATCAAGCAGACAAGCAAACAATACAACGCGGTCAAATCCCAGCTTACGCGAAATGATGTGAATGAAATCATCATCGCGACAGATGCGGGCCGTGAAGGGGAGCTTGTTGCGCGCTGGATTATTGACCGCGCAAAGGTGAACAAGCCGATAAAGCGTCTGTGGATTTCGTCGGTTACCGATAAAGCGATTAAAGAGGGCTTTGCAAATTTAAAGCCAGGCAAAGCATATGAAGATTTGTATTATGCGGCGGTTGCCCGAAGCGAGGCCGATTGGTATATTGGACTGAATGCAAGCCGTGCACTATCGACGAAATTCAATGCACAGCTAAATACAGGACGCGTCCAAACTCCTGTTGTCGCAATGGTAGCCGCACGCGAAGATGAAATTAAACATTTCAAGGCACAAACCTATTACGGCATCGAGGCACAGACAAAGGAATTAAAATTGACATGGCAAGATGCTAACGGCAATTCCCGCAGCTTCAATAAAGAAAAAATCGATCAAATCGTTCATGCTTTAGATAAGCAGGACGCGAAAGTGATCGATGTTGAACGCAAACCGAAAAAATCTTTCTCACCAGGGCTTTATGATTTGACGGAATTGCAGCGTGATGCAAATAAAATGTTCGGCTACTCGGCGAAAGAAACGCTGAACATTATGCAAAAGCTGTATGAGTCGCATAAAGTGCTCACATATCCGCGTACCGATTCGCGCTATCTTTCATCAGATATCGTCGGCACATTGCCGGAGCGTCTAAAAGCTTGCGGTGTTGGAGAGTACCGTTCTTTGGCGAACAAAGTATTGACAAAGCCGGTCAAAGCGAATAAATCATTTGTCGACGACAGCAAAGTGTCGGATCATCATGCCATCATTCCGACTGAAGAATATGTGAATTTCGCGAACTTCAACGACAAAGAGCGCAAAATTTACGATTTGGTTGTAAAGCGTTTCTTGGCTGTCCTTTTCCCGGCATATGAATTTGAGCAATTGACGGTACAAGCCCAAATCGGGAAAGAGAAGTTTATCGCGCGCGGCAAAACGGTTCTTTCTGCCGGATGGAAGGAAGTTTACTCGAATCGTTTTGATGAAGAGGAACCACATGATGATGTGAAGGAGCAATTATTGCCGCGGCTTGAAAAAGGGCAAGTATTAAAAGTGAATTTACTTGCACAAACGTCCGGGCAAACAAAACCGCCTGCTCGCTTCACGGAGGCAACATTGCTATCGGCGATGGAAAACCCGATGAAGTATATGAACACACAAAATAAGGAACTTGCCGATACGCTGAAATCAACGGGCGGATTAGGAACAGTCGCGACACGTGCGGATATTATCGACAAATTATTCAATTCCTTCCTTATTGAAAAGCGCGGAAAAGATATTCACATTACGTCAAAGGGCCGCCAGCTGCTGGACTTGGTGCCGAATGAACTGAAATCGCCTGAAACGACGGCACAGTGGGAGCAAAAGCTCGAGCAAATTGCTAAAGGCAAGCTGAAAAAGGATATGTTCATAAATGAAATGAAGCAGCATACTAAAGCGATCGTTTCGGACATTAAAAACAGCGACAAAAAATTCAAGCATGACAACATCTCGACAAAGTCCTGTCCGGATTGCGGAAAGCCGATGCTGGAAGTGAACGGCAAAAAAGGTAAAATGCTCGTATGCCAGGACCGTGAATGCGGCCACCGCAAAAATGTCTCACGCGTAACGAACGCCCGATGTCCGCAATGCAAGAAAAAGCTGGAATTGCATGGACAAGGCGATGGACAAATTTTCGTATGCCAATGCGGCTACCGCGAAAAATTATCCGCATTCGAAGCGCGCCGCAAAAAAGAAGGCGGCGGTAAAGTGGATAAACGCACCGTCCAAAAGTATTTGAAAGAGCAAGAAAAAGAAGCGGAGCCGATCAATAACGCGTTTGCGGATTTATTGAAAGGCATGAAATTTGATTAATCATTTGAATAGACAACAAAACGCAAGAACATTGAATTGAAGCGACAATGTTCTTGCGTTTTTGCTTTCGGCGTTCTATTATTTTGGGATTTCTATAATGATATCGTCAAGCATCATTGTTTCCTTTGGTGCGTTGCTGTCATAGTCGCGGAACAGAACGCCGTTTTCCTGCACCTCATCTGCTTCCATCAAATCAAAGAACGGGGTAAACGTGAGAGTTTTGGCATCCGGATGCAGTTTTTCATAGGTGAACATGTATTCCAGATCGCCTGGCAGTTCACCTATACCGCCATTCATTCTCGATCTGTACGTATTTCCTAAATCGTCTGTCACTTTAAAGCCCGATACGACAAAGTCCCATTTTTCCTGAAGAAGTTTATTTTTTACATTTTCCTTGAAATTGACCATAAAGGAAATCGGTGTATATGTGACTTTATCCAATCGAATACCCATATCCTCTTTTTCGGATTCCCGCTCTACGATTTGTACCGTATTTTCGGTTGCCTTCGCGTAAACCTCAAAATTCCAGTTTCCTTCTATAAATTCTTTTTCATCCCTGCTGGCAAGCTTGCTAATATGGAACTCGAAATCCGCCTCCTGCAATGATTCCGTCAGCGGCAGTATTGCACTTGTCAAGCCGGCATATTGATTTTCTCCGACTTTTTCAATTCTATTCACGGTATCAAAGAGGGCGTGTTCCTGTCCATTCACCTTAAATTCAGTAGTCAGCTGCGGTGTCTCACCTAAATCTTTGTCTGTCTCAATAAGGTAGCCGACAAAAAACACTTTGCTGTCAAATAAACTCTCATTTACAGTGATTTTGACACCGCTATTTTCCGCTGTAAGATTCTGCCGCTCGGCCAGTTCTTCATAGCCTGCCAGTATCTCTTCCTTGTCCGAGAAAAGCTTTAATATGCTGTTGACAATCGGTATCTCCTGGGCAAACGTCGTGTAGGACAAACCCGCGAGTGATGCAGCCCCGATGCCGAGCGACAGGCAGACGGCTGCGGCGCCTTTCATCCATTTCCGCGATTTTGTTTTCGATATTCGGTTTTTCATGTCTTTTTTAAACTGCGCCTTTTCAAATTCCGTTACATCCGCTTCCTCAAACTCATATACATCAATGTCAATATCATTGAAGTGTTTAAATAGATTTTTCAATTGGAATGCCTCCTAGAGCTTTTTTTAGTTTTTTCCTCCCATTGTAAAGCCGGTTGTCGATTGCCGATTTCGTCATCTGCAACTGACGGGCAATATCCTCTGTATCCAAATCGAGAAGATACCTCATAATGAAGATCTTCTGGTCGACAGGCTTTAATGTTGCGATAATTGCCTGAATGTCCTCCAGCTCCTCCAAGCGGGTGCTTTTATATAGCGCATGGTCAGCCGGTGCCAGCCCCATATCCGAAACGTGGCTTTCCTTTTTCTTCATTTCCGTCCGGTAATGATCGATCGCTTTGTATTTGGCGATGACACAAACCCATTTTTGAAACGCAGCCGCATCCCCGCTGAATTTTTTCGCGTTTTTCCAGATGGAAAATAGAATGTCGTTAATGCATTCCTTTGGGCTATCGTTCTGGCCAAGCGGTCCAAGCGTTTTAAGGACAACCCCTTTTATTAATGGAAGGTAGTGGTCGATTACGTAATCAAGAGCCTCTTCTTTGCCGGCTTGAAGATGTTTTATAAAATTCTGCTCATTAATCTTCATCTCTTTCTCCTTTAATCCCGTATTGATATTGCAAAAGCTTTTACACTATATATAACGGTAGGGGCCTTATTTTTTTCGCAAAAGTTTTAAAAAATTTGAACTTTTGTGGATATAGCCAAAAATAGGTTTAAGTTTGCTTCGTCCGCATCGGGCAGATGACTATAATTTGCAGCGGAAAAGGCAATGGAAATGGCATGTGCTGAGCTGAAGCGAAAGAAGTGAAAGACTGGACGGCAAACAAAATCGAGTTGGGGTGAAAAATAGAGCAGTTCGCATTGAGGGGATTTATGGAAGCTCCTATTATAAGCATGGTTTCATTGGAGTATTTCAAATGTCTAAGCTGTGAAAAAATGTGCACATATAATATGGTACGGCTCTATATTAGCAGGGAGGTGAATAATATGCCATATTATCGGCAAGATGTCAGAATGGGGAGATTTCCCGCGGGTGGCCAACGATTCGGCCCTCCTCAAATGGCAAGACAACGAATGGAAGCGCCTAGATTCGATGAATTTTCGCAGCCTGGAGAGGCTTTTTACCCGTCCTATCCGTTTCATCCAAGACAGGGGCAGCAGTTTAACCCCTATCCGCAAGCACCGAATTCCAGATATGGAGGTTTATCGGATAATCTGAATACAATGATGGGCCATGTCGGAACAATTACAAATGGAATAAATATGATGAGGCAAGTCGGTGCAATGCTCAGCCTTTTTAGATAGCCTATTTAAATGATTGAACAATATTAAGCCTATCAATAGAAAATTATTGATACGCTTTTTTTGTTTGAAGAAAAGTATTCTTCAATTGTATAGGATGAAAATATTGACAAACGAAATATCATTATGGTAAATTTACCTCGAAATAAAGATAATTAAATTCGAAGTAAATTGGAAAAGAGGCAGCAAAGCATGAACTTTGAAGAATTAGTAAAATCTCGTCACTCCGCAGTAAACTTTCTGGAAAACGAACAGATGACTGAAGAAGATTTCAAAAATATATTCGAGCTTACAAAAACAGCACCAAGCGCTTACAATTTGCAGTTTACGAATTATTTGGTCATTACAAATAAAGATAAGAAGGAAAAGGTGAAAGAGTTAAGCTACCATCAATATAAAATCCATACAGCAAGTGCCGTTGTCATTGTGATGGGCAATAAAAACAGTATTGAAATGCCTGAAGCCGAGAAAATTTACGGGCCGCTGAAAATGCTGAAAATAATGGATGAAGTTGATTATGAGACGACGATGAATATGATAAAAGGCTATAGTGATGGATTAAAAGGGGAGCAAGGCGCATTAAATTTAGAGTTATCGTTGAATGCCGGCCTTCATGCAATGCTTTTTATGCTGAGCGCAAAGCATTATGGATTTGATACATGTCCAATGCATGTCCACAATGTGGATGAGCTAAGAAAAGAGTTCAATATCCCGGATCATTTGGAGCCTGTCATGATGATTACGGTTGGCAAAAGCGTGGATAAAGTTCGTGCGCGTGGTTATCGCAAGCCGGTCGGGGAATTTGTCAATTTCAACGGCTATTAATAAAAGTGAACATAGACTACTTAATATCCATTATTTTATGGATGCTAAGTAGTCTTTTTTGGGGGAAATATGCTTTTCCATGAGGATAGACATCAAATTATTCATCACATGGGTTTTTCCCGAAAATTAAATTCTCATTAGGGCGTCCAATCGCGTACCCTTGCGCATAATGGACACCGGCTGATTGGAGAAATTCATACTCCGCCTTCGTTTCGACTCCTTCTGCAATGACTTTTGTGCCCGATTCAATCGCATAATTCAAAATGACCGTCAAAAGCTGCTGCTGGGCACTGTGCTGATCAATGTCCTGGATAAGAGAGCGGTCCAGCTTTATAAATTCAGGCTTTAAATAAATCAATGTTTTTAAACTGTTGTATCCCGACCCGACGTCATCAACAGCGATGCGGTACCCTTGTGAACGATAATGCGAGAGCACGCGCGCAAATTCCTCAAAGTCCGACACAGCACTCCGCTCCGTCAATTCAAATACGACTTGCTCCGGAGAAATATTCAACGTTTTCAGCAATGCAAGCGTTTCTCCGCTATGGTAGTTTTTATCGAGCAGCACATTCGGATGGATATTGAGGAACAATGCGGAACTTTTCGCTTCAGCAAAATCGAGCAGCTTTTTATGATAGCGCACGAGCGATATATTGCGGCAAAAACATTCAAATAAAAAAACTTTATTTGTGTGCCCGACAAAATCGTAAAAAACATCGGCATTTTGAAAAAGCTTCAGGGCGATAGGACGATTGAGCGCTTCGAACCCAAAGGTGCTTTTATTTTTTACATCATATATTGGCTGAAAACAGGTATTCATCGCTTCTTGCGCAATAATGTTTTTCAACGCAATCGACCGGGCAAAATGGAGAACCGTTTTATTTTTTAACAGGAATCGCTGTACATATTTTCTAAAATCGATAGAAGGGGTAATTTGCGCTTTCGCCAAGGATTTCATTTAAACACCTGCTCCAAGTTATTATCATTGATTGTAAACGATAATTGTTTTTATATTATAAAGCCTATGTAAAAATTGTTTTTATTTTTAGGGATCGGGTATTTTATAAACTACAAAAAGCTAGTCCAATTTACAGGTGATTAAAATAGTAGCTGCTAGTAAGAAAGTTCTGAATGTGTATAATTTATGAATAAATTCTATTTTTCCCCGATATATATTGATAGACTAAATTAAAAAGCAGCGGGAAATTTACTAAAAGAGGTGAGAATAGATGAAAATATCCAGCCTATTGCATAGCTTTAATCCGGATTTGGAAGAACGAAGACGCATCCAACAGCGAAAAGAGGTTGGCGAAGTTTATAAAAAGCATGCGAAATATGCGGATGCGAGCAAAAATCCGATGCTTCAAGCACTTGAAAATTTGCTTTCCGGCAAGACGGAAAAGGAATTGCATGTAGCGGATGCAGCGGCCCGCAAAGATGTGCAGCAAGCGGAAAAAGAAGTCATCGCCCGCGATAATGTGCATGCGGCAGGAGCGACAACATATACGCATGTGACTGCTCCGGACAATCAGCGTTATATTAGCAGCGGCGAAGCGGCGGTCCAAATACCATCCGCTAACGATGCCTCCGATGAAACGCTAGAACTATTGGAAAAAGTCCGTCAGGCAGCATTGGCGCCGGCCGAGCCTTCACCTCAGGATTTACGCATTGCAGAAAGTGCCTCTGCACAAATTCAGCAAGTTCGTCCAGACAAAGCGGAGGAGCAAATGGAACGAGGATATCAGGAGGAAACAGCCCCGTTCGCAAATGAAGATTTAACATTTGATATGCCTGAAAAGTTCCAAAAAGACTTCATCCGTAATCCAGACGAGCAAACCATGTTTGGCCGGGATTTGGAAAGGCTTCTATTCCAGCGGACATTCAATACAGCGACGCAAAAGTATAGTTCGCATATTGCAATGGTGAACAACGGCTATCGCCCGGCAGATGAGCCGATTTTCTCGGAAGTTGCATAATGAAGGGTACAGCCCGCTTCAGCGAAAATACTGGAGCGGTTTTTTATTTGCAAAAAATCGCCGAAGCATAGCGCATTAGCAGGTCATCCAATGTTATACTATGTTCAAAGTTCAGCTTATTTCGGCAGGTGTTCAACAATTCGCTGAAATGTACGAACCGAGGCTAAAAATATCGCATCGTGCGGCAACGGCCGACTGACCCGCGTCCTGCAGAATCCGGACACAATTGCGCCGAGGCTTATTGATAAAAAGGAGTGGTCATTTTGGCGAAGAAGCAAACAAAAACAAATGCGATTCGTTTAATCGAGCAACAAAAAATTACACATGAAGTTTTTGAATATACGATACAAAATGGCGAGGCGGTTGATGGTCTTACTGTTGCCGGCAAAATCGGCCAGCCGGTGGAAAAAGTATATAAAACATTAGTCGCCACCGCTGGAAAGGGGAAATATTTTGTTTTCGTTATCCCGGTCGACGCGGAACTTGATTTGAAGGCAGCCGCAAAGGCGGTGGGCGAAAAGAAAATAGAAATGATTCCTGTAAAAGAGTTGCTCAGCTTAACAGGCTATATGCGCGGGGGATGTTCTCCGATCGGCATGAAAAAGCTGTTTCCGACATTTGTCGAGCAAGCCGCAAAAACGCTCGATTATATAATCGTAAGCGCAGGAAAAGTAGGGATGCAAATAAAGCTTGCGCCCGCAGATTTAGCAAAGGCAACGAATGGGCATTTTGCCGCGATTGCCGCAAAATAGAAAGAAGGATTATTGTGTCGAAGAAATTTAAATGGCAGTGGGGAAGTTTTTTTACAGGATTGATCGTGATGGCATTGGGGGTTACGATGACGATTAAAGGAAATGTCGTCGGTACGGCTCCTTGGGATGTTTTGCATATTGGCCTTTTCAAGCAATTCGGTTTGACAATTGGTTCATGGTCAATTTTAATGGGGCTTTTTATCATTAGTGCAACATCGCTCTATTTAAAACGGATTCCAAAGCTGGCGACGATTTTAAATATGCTGTTGATTGGTTCGTTCATTGACTTTTTCAACTGGCTATTGCCCGAGGCGACTATATTTATGTTTGAAATCGCTTATTTTACAGCAGGCTTTTTTGTTATGAGTGCTGGCTGTGCTCTCTATATTGCGGCAAGTTTAGGCGAAGGTCCCCGCGATACAGTGATGATGATTATTGCGAGTAAAGGCTATTCCGTAAAAACAGGGCGTATGGTAATGGAAGTATTTGCAGCGAGCGCGGGCTGGCTGCTTGGCGGTCCTGTTGGCGTCGGGACGGTTATTTTAGCGCTCGGCACAGGCTATATTATTCAGCCGTCACTATTTTTCTTCAGAAGAAAGCTTGAGGAAATAATCGGGGAGTCCCTTACATAAAAAATACATACCATATGCTAAAATAAAGAGGATGTTGAAATCGAAAGGATGGACGAGCATGTCAAACGTATTAAATACTTTTTTGGATGAAAATCTGCATGCATTACACTCACAAGGTTTATACAATGAAATCGACCCTGTTGAAGGTGCAAATGGGCCGATTATTCAAGTGGCAGGCAAACAGCTTATTAACTTATCTTCGAATAACTATTTAGGCTTGGCGACAAATGACGAACTGAAAAAGATTGCGCAAGACACAATCGCTTCATATGGTGTCGGTGCGGGGGCTGTCCGTACAATTAATGGCACGCTCGATCTGCACGTGAAATTGGAAGAAACATTGGCGAAATTTAAAGGTACGGAAGCTGCCATTAGCTATCAATCAGGCTTCAACTGTAATATGGCGGCAATTTCGGCGGTTATGGATAAAAATGATGCGATTTTATCGGATGCATTAAACCATGCTTCCATTATTGATGGCTGTCGTTTATCAAAGGCAAAAATCATTCCATTCGCACATGCGGATATGGATGATTTACGTGCAAAAGCGAAACAAGCGAAGGAATCGGGTCTTTACAATAAAGTTATGGTCATTACAGATGGTGTGTTCTCGATGGATGGCGATATTGCGAAATTGCCTGAAATTGTGGAAATTGCAAAAGAATTTGATCTAATTACGTATGTAGACGATGCGCACGGTTCTGGCGTTACAGGCAAAGGTGCAGGGACAGTGAAGCATTTCGGTTTGCAAAACGAAATCGACTTCCAGATCGGTACATTATCGAAAGCGATCGGTGTTGTCGGCGGCTATGTAGCAGGGAAGAAAAACCTGATCGATTGGCTAAAAGTTCGTTCCCGTCCGTTTTTATTTTCTACAGCATTGCCGCCAGGGGATGTTGCGGCAATTACACTTGCTGTGGAGATGATTATGGAATCGACGGAACTGCATGACAAACTTTGGGAAAATGGCGATTATTTAAAGAATGGCTTAAAGGAGCTTGGCTTTAATATTGGAGAATCTGAGACACCGATTACACCTTGTATCATTGGCGAAGAAAAGCTGACACAGCAATTCTCGAAACGTTTACTTGAAGAAGGTGTGTATGCGAAGGCAATCGTATTCCCGACAGTGCCAAAAGGAACAGGACGCGTGCGCAATATGCCAACAGCCGCGCATACGAAGGAAATGCTTGATGACGCATTGGCGATTTACGAAAAAGTAGGTCGTGAATTAGGCGTAATTAAATAAAGAATGAAAGCTCAGCGCTATTTTGAGGATAGTGCTGGGCTTTTTTATATAAAGTAACCGACCCAAATTCGCTTGCTGCTCCAATTGAGGATTATCGTATGTGAATTGAGGATTAAATCCAAGTTGATGGGATGACGAAATTCACGAGAGAATATTATCTAATTAAAAGGACAATGCGGAGAATAAACCGTCGTCTTCACCGCATTTCAAAGCGCAGAGAAATGTAATTGTATGAAAAGCATAATAGGGCAACAAAATCGTTAAGTGCTTATATGGATGAATTATTCTAAAATCATTTCTGTAAATAGCCCGAGCTTCGCCACACGCTGCATTGCTTCACGCAGACGCTCTTCATCGACGAGAAGTCCCACACGAATATAGCCTTCGCCATACGCCCCGAAGCCATTTCCGGCCGCGACCGCGATATCGGCCTTTTCAAGCAAAAGGTCGGCAAATTGTTCGCTCGTATAAGGTACGGGCACAGGAAGCCATGCGAAAAACGAGCCTTTTGGTGCGGTAATATCCCACCCGATTTTTCGTGCTTCTTCCACGAGTGCATTGCGGCGGCGCTCGTACAATGCGCGCAATTCGTCTACACAATGCTGCTCTTCGTTCAATGCGGTAGCTGCCGCCTGTTGAATCGCAGGGAATTGACTGCAAAATAAATGGTCCTGAATAATATTAATCGCCTCAATCATTTTCGCGTTGCCAACTGCAAAGCCGATACGCCAGCCTGCCATATTATAAGACTTCGATAATGTATAAAGCTCAATGCCTACCTCTTTTGCCCCTTCTGCCTGCAGGAAGCTTGGAGGACGTTCACCGTCAAAGCCGATTGCCCCATATGCAAAATCATGTGCAACAGCGATATTGTTTTCCTTAGCAAGCTGAACGGTCTTCTTGAAGAAATCATATGTTGCGACACCGCCAGTCGGGTTGTTCGGATAGTTTAAATACATAAGTTTTGTGCGTTGTACGACTTCTTCCGACAATGCTTCATAGTCCGGCAAAAATTGGTTTTTCGCTTCAAGCGGCATCGTGTCGAACTTCACATCGGCAAGTGCAACGCCTGACAAATAATCGGGATAGCCAGGGTCGGGAAGCAGCATATAGTCGCCTGGATTGAGCAGTGCAAGCGGAAGTTCTACCAAACCGATCTTTGTTCCGCCAAGTATCGCTACTTCCGTATCCGGGTCGATGTCGACATTATATTCACGTTTATAAAAATCGGCTGCCGCCTGCTTTAATTCCGCGATGCCGCGAAATGGGGGATACTTATGTGTTTGCGGATCGTTTGCCGCAATTTGCAGTGCTTCAATAATATGCGCTGGTGTTGGCTTGTCTGGATTACCTTGGCCTAAATTGATTACATCACGTCCTTGTATGATTGCGGCATTCACTTTATTCACAAGTGCGGCGAAAAATTGCGGCGGGAGTTGCTGCAGCTTTTTCGAGAATTCTATCATTCGTTCATCACCCCTAAAAATATTAAATTAATCTTAGTATTTTTCTAGGTTTAAGTAAAGTGAAGATTATGATAATTTGGGGCGGAATGTTAAAATGAATATGGGTATGCGAAAGCTCTATTTCGCATTGAATTTACTAAAGGCGGTGTCATTTATGAAAATCGGTTGTATTCAATTAAATGTAGGATTTGGCAAAGTGGATGAAAATTATGAACGGGCGGAAAAGTTCATCCGCGAAGCAGTGGCGGGCGGTGCGGAAATCATTGTATTGCCGGAAATGTGGAACACAGGATATGCACTCGAAAAATTGGGCGAGCTTGCAGATATAAACGGTGAACGCACGCAAGCATTTTTAAGCGGGCTTGCAAAAGAATTGGCGGTACATATTGTAGGCGGATCGGTGGCGGTAAAGCGCGGCGACAAGTTTTATAATACGATGTACACATATAATCGTGACGGCGAATTAGTCGGCGAATACAGTAAGGCACACTTATTCCGCTTAATGGATGAGCATTTGTATTTGGAGTCAGGCAGCGGGATGAACCGCTTTGCATTAGGTGAGCTAGAAGCAGGCGGTGTCATTTGCTATGATATCCGCTTCCCGGAATGGCTGCGATCCCATGCACTGGACGGTGCAAAGGTGCTGTTCGTTCCAGCCCAATGGCCGACACCCCGCATCGACCATTGGAAAATTTTACTGCAGGCGCGTGCGATTGAAAACCAATGCTTTGTTGTTGCGGTGAACCGGATTGCCCGCAAAGTGGAAAATTTCAATGGACAGTCGATGATTATCGGTCCATGGGGCGAGGTGCTTTGGACGGGCGCAGAGGATGAGGAGCTGGCGATTATTGACGTTGATTTTTCAAATGTCGATGAAGTGCGCGGCCGCATTCCTGTATACGAGGATCGCCGCCCAAGCCTTTATGAAAAAGTGATAATGGAATAAATTTGTGGAGCGCACTTGGCTGATACCGGTGCGTTTTTTTTTAGGAAACTATAGATTTTGGCAATGTAGATAACTTTATAAAAAAGTGTTGTCCCCGTCCAAGCAAACCGCGCCAATTCTTCGCACCATTAGGCCCCACCACGCAAAAGAAAGGCACTGAAAATCCACGGTTATTTAAAATCTACTATCATTTTTAATAAGGGCTTCTCTTTTGGATTGGAGTGGGCGAAATTTACACTCCCTGATAGAAATTCCGGCTCTTAATTAAATTAATAAGAAAAATAACCGGAGATTTTCCGGTTATTTGCGCAATGTGGCTCTTTTTGGAGTAAATAAGAGGAATTTTTCCGGTTATCCAAAGAAAAATATTCTATTTTCATGTTTTTTAGGTCAATAGGCGGAATTTCTCCGTTTATTGAGAGCATTTTTTATTGTATTTTTTATATAAGGGGAATTTTTCCGTCTATTTCTTAAAGAGGCACTTAAATGGACCGCCCCCCGTTAATAGCGGATCCCTTTTCATCCAAGTTGCGGTGATCTGTCTCTTTTTTGCCATCAAGCCGCTTCGCTGAAAATATGCTTATATTTCCTCGGGGATTTTCAGCTGGCGAATAAAGTAGGCAGACACATTTACTGAAGAAACGGGACTGGCAGTTGTGCCCGTAAAAAACTGTTAATTGAAATGAAAGCCCAAAATTAAAAAGACAGATCTTCAGCGCCCTTTGCAAAAGTGGTGGAACGTTTACTTTTGCGTCGGGTCCTCCAATATCTGTCGGAGTTGAACGGGCGCTTTAGCACTTTTGTTGCTGCATGGGAAAGGAGTCCGCCAAATATTAGGGATTTACTCTTAAATGCTGATTTTGCGGTAGCCGCAACAAGTTGCAGCCAACCTTGGCACAAAGCTTCTATCATATTATACGAAATGCAATAATAAAATCTTGCTCTTGTCCCTTCATTACCGTTGCATATCCTAAATCGCATCATAAAAAATGCAATTTAGAATTTCCCACTACTTTCCACTTGCCATCTCATATATCTCATTTTAATATAAGAACAAATGTTCGTTATGAGGAGATGAGCTTCATGTATGAAAATGCGCCTGAACGTTCGATTGTCTGTATTGATATGCGTAGTTTTTATGCGAGCTGTATTGCATTAGTTGAAAATTTAAATGTAATGGAGGTGCCGATTGCGATTGTCGGGAATTTTCAGCAAAAGGGAAGTGTTGTGCTTGCAGCGTCCCCGCCGATGAAAAAGCGATTTAATATTCGCTCAGGCTCACGTCTTCATGAAATTCCGCCACATCCCGATATCCGTCTATTCGAGGCGAAAATGTCGTTGTTCATACGTATGTCGATGGAAATTACACGTCTGTTCAATTTGTTTGTGCCAAAAGAAGCAATCCATGTATATAGTGTCGATGAGAGCTTTATCGATTTAACAGGAACGGAAAAATTAAGAGGTGCGCCCGAGGAAACAGCGAAATACATTCAACAGCTTGTCTACAATCAGTTTGGAATTCCTTGTGTCGTTGGTTTTGGACCTAATATGCTCATGGCAAAATTAGCGCTTGATATCGAGGCGAAAAAAACGGGTTTTGCGAAATGGACATATAATGATGTACCGGCAAAATTATGGCCCATCATGCCATTGTCTACAATGTGGGGAATCGGCCGTCGCACAGAAAAGACATTGAACCATATGGGCATTTACTCTGTTTATGATTTGGCGCATACCGACTTGGCTTTATTGGAGGAACGCTTTGGTGTCATCGGCAATCAGCTTTATTATCATGCATGGGGTATCGATCATTCGACTGTTGGCGCACCGATAGTACAAGGGCAGATCAGCTTCGGCAAAGGGCAAATGCTTATGCGCGATTATCAAAGCCGGAAAGAGATTTTAGTCGTGATGCTTGAAATGTGCGAGGATGTAGCAAGACGTGCGCGCGAGGCAAAGAAAATCGGACGGACAATTTCGCTCGGGCTTAGCTATAGCAAAAATGCATTCGGGGGCGGCTTTCACCGTTCGCGCACAATTGATGAGCCGACGAACGATACATTGAAAATATTTGAAATATGCAAACAGCTGCTCGACGAATTTTATACAGAGCGCCCGGCACGCAAAATTACGATTACATTAAGCAATATTGAAAGCGAATATTCGATGCAGCTAAGCTTGTTTGATGAGACAAAATGGCGCAGCCGCAAGCTTGGGGAAACGATGGACCACTTGCGTGCAAAATATGGGACGACATCCATTTTGCGCGCCGTCTCCTATACGGAAGCAGGCACTGCGCTTGCACGGGCGACATTGATAGGCGGGCATAAACAATAGGGAGTGAATGTGATGAACAAAGACAGAGGTGTGATCAAATGGACAGCAATGATGCTGCCGGAGCATGTAAAGCTGCTGCGGGAATGGCAAAAGGAGGATGTGCTAGTTGCACAGCCGCAATTGGATGAAGCGCAATTGGAACAAATTAATATAAATTTGCAGCGGGCCTATAAAGAGCATTGTCCTATCCAACTGAAAATATGGGAACAAACAGGCATGCATACTGTTTCGGATATTATTCAAAAGGTAAATTTCCATGAACAATATATAAAGCTGGAAACCGGCGCGAAAATCCAATTTCGGCAAATTTGCGAAGCGTCAATAGATGATTAGAAATTCCCTTCTTTTAGAGAGAGGAGCTTTATTCAATATAAAAAAACTTTTTGCATATACACCTGCTTGTACATCAAACACTCCTGTACTAGTCGAAATAACTTCCCGCTATATACACCGCAATGGGTTGCCCGAAAAGCCGATCTAGACAGCTCTCCCTATCCGAATATTTCACGCGTACAAATGTATTGCTGAAAAAGAATATTTTTAACATATTGTTTTTTAGAAAAGAACACCCTATAATAAATTTCATGAAAATGTTTAAACATCAAGTTTTATGGGTGTTTCTATGTGTTTTCCACAAGGACATTTGTTTTAATAGATGAGAAATAATAGACGGTATCCGGCAATTTCAAGCCAGGAATAAGTCTTTTAAAGGATAGGGAGGCTTCATCGTGAAAAAAATTATGGTGACCGGGGCTTTAGGTCAAATTGGTTCGGAATTAGTGGGGAAATTGCGTCATACGTATGGCGTGGACAATGTATTGGCAACAGATATTCGAAAAATTGATCAGCATGAAGGACCATTTGAAGTATTGGATGTAACAGATGGGAAACACATGCATGCACTTGCACATGATTTTGGTGCGGACACGATGATTCATATGGCTGCATTACTATCAGCAACAGCAGAAAAAAATCCGGTTTTCGCCTGGAATTTAAATATGGGTGGTTTAATGAATGCACTTGAAGTGGCACGTGAACTTGATATGCAGTTTTTCACACCAAGCTCAATCGGCGCATTCGGTCCTTCTACACCAAAGGACAATACACCACAAGATACATTACAGCGCCCGACAACGATGTACGGCGTAAATAAAGTGGCAGGGGAATTATTATGCGACTACTATTACACACGATACGGACTGGATACGCGCGGTGTCCGATTCCCAGGTCTGATTTCGTATGTGACGCCTCCTGGTGGCGGAACGACGGATTACGCGGTGGATATTTATTATAAAGCGATTGCAGAAGGCCGCTACACATCGTATATTGCAGAAGGCACGTATATGGATATGATGTATATGCCGGATGCACTGCAGGCGATTGTCGATTTGATGGAAGCGGACCCGGCTAAGCTTATTCACCGCAACGCATTCAATATTTCGGCGATGAGCTTTGAGCCGTCGCAAATCGCAGCGGAAATCAAAAAGCATATACCAAACTTTACGGTTGATTATGATGTAGACTCAGTACGTCAAGCGATTGCGGATAGTTGGCCAAATGCGATAGATTCTTCCGCCGCAATCGAGGAGTGGGGCTTTAAAGCGGGCTACGATCTGGAAAAAATGACGATTGATATGCTGGAAAAGCTAAAAGTGCGCTTAGATCAAAAAGTGATTTAATAAATGGCGGTTGGAATTCAAAGCAGAGTTCCAATCGCCGTTTTTTTTAAAGACAAGAGCCGAAAATTAGCTTATTGTTATGAATTGAACAGAAGTTATGCAAATACAATTCAATGATAAGAAGGAAGGTGTGGAATTTGCGGATTCTAGTAGCGGATGATGACAAAACGCTTTGTGAAAACATCGCTAAAATATTAAAGTTTGATTATTATTCTGTCGATTCTGCGTTTGACGGAATGGAGGCAAAGGATTTAATTGATTACTATAATTATGATTTGCTCGTGCTTGATTGGATGATGCCGAAAGCTCTGGGCATTGAAGTATGCCAATATGCGCGCAGCAAAGGCTTTGACGGCGGAATTTTAATGTTGACGGCAAAAGACGCAACCGAAAATATTATCGAAGGTTTGGATAATGGCGCGGATGATTATATGGTGAAGCCTTTTAAAATGGAAGAGCTCCGTGCGAGGGTCCGGGCACTATTGCGCCGTAAAAATAAAATAGTCGAGGAAGAAATTATCGTAGGGGCGCTAAAACTTAATAAAAATAAACGGACAGTTTTTATCGATAATTTCGAGGTTAGCCTGACGAAAAATGAATTTTTGCTGCTCGAATATTTAATCGAAAATAAAGGACAAGTATTGACACATGAACAAGTAATCGACTATGTATGGGATATTGACGATAATGCCAATACGAATACGCTTGCGGCTTTAGTGCGTTTAGTGCGCAAAAAAATCGATGTGGAAGATGAGCCGTCGTACATTCAAAGTATTCGCGGGCTTGGCTATAAATTGAGGGACAGCTAATGTTTAAAAAAATCAAAATGCGGCTCACATGGATGAATGCCATCAGTTATTTTATTTTTCTTGTATTGTTTTTAACGGTGTTTTACATGTCGTTTGCGCAAATATTGAATAAAGTGCAGGAAAATATGGTGGAAAGCTATGCGGCGAACAATACCGACAAGTTTTTCAATATTTATAATGGACCGCCAAAGCCGCCGAACCGCTTTGAATTGGAGGTCGATCAAGTAAGCTTTTTCTATGTGATTTCAAAGGATCTGGAGATTTTGTATGGGGAAGAATTGCATGAAGGTTTCAATGAAGTATTGCAGCAAAATTTAAAGCCAGTCGAAACGAAGCAGTTTGAGCGTTATGAATACGAAGACGAAACATTGCTTGTCATGACACAGGCGGTCCGCATACAAGGCGACACGCTTGGCTATATTGCGGTAGGGCAAAATGTGACAACCTATGCGGAACTGCTGCAAAATGTGCTTATTCTGCTTGTTATGCTGCTCATCGTTTCGAGTATAGGAATTGCTTTATTAAGCTATTTCCTTGCGAAAAAATCGATGACCCCGATTCAAATATCGTACGAGCAGCAACGCCAGTTTGTGGCAAACGCTTCGCATGAGCTTCGTACACCGCTAGCTGTTTTATACAGCTCGCTTGAATTGTTTGAAGAACAATTGAAGCAAAAAGGAACGGAATATCCAAGCGATACGATGGATGATATGAAAAACGAAGCAAACTATATGAATGACATGCTATCAAGCTTATTAACATTGACACGCTCAGACCAAAATCAAATCCGGTTGAATATCCGGGATGTCGATTTATCGAATGTACTTATCCAGCGTACGCGCCGCTTTGCAAAAACGGTGCAGCATCTTGCATTTCAGCTGGAAATAGATGATGAAATAACAATTCAGGCAGACCCGATTTTGGTTGAGGAATTGCTTTATATTTTATTGAAAAATGCAGTTACCTATACAAATGAAGGAACTGTTACCGTGCGCGCCTATACAGAAGCAAACAATGTAAAAATTGAAGTGGCGGATACAGGCATCGGCATTGCCGAAGGAGACTTACCCCATATTTTTGAACGCTTTTACCGTGCTGACAAAATCCGGAATAAGTCCGGCACCGGGTTAGGGCTTGCGATTGCCAAAGTCATCACGGATTTGCATGGCGGGCAAATTACGGTGAAAAGCGGGCTCGGGAAAGGCACAATATTCACAATCGAATTCCCCTTATTGCAAAAATGAAACAAACGCAGCGAATTATTAAAATTTGCTGCGTTTTTTCATTTTCATTTCATTTTTCTTTCGTAAAGTATGATTTGTAAGGAGGAATGGTTTTGAAAGTACGTACGATATGGCTCATTGTCCCGATTGCAATATTACTTGCAGTCATTAGTGCATCGGTGTTTACGCTTAATTATTTTGACGTGGAAAAATCAACGGCAGGCTATGACTATAAAGAGCAGTTATTTATGGAAGATGAAATCGGAGTCATTGAAATAGAGGTAAGCGACAGTAATTGGAATAAAATTTTAGATGATCCGACTGCCGAGGAGTATGTGGAAGCATCGGTGACAGTTAACGGTGAAACATATAATAATGTCGGCATTCGTGCGAAAGGAAACTCCTCATTATCAAGTGTGGCGAACAGTGATTCGGAACGTTACAGTTTGAAAGTGGATTTTGCGCAATATGATTCCAACCAAACATTTTACGGGTTGGAAAAAGTGAATTTAAACAATAATTTTTCAGATACGACACAAATGAAAGAGTTTGTTTCATACGAACTTATGGAGCAGATGGGTATTGCGGCACCAGCCCATTCCTACGTGAAAGTAATGGTGAACGGCGAATATTATGGGTTAATGCTGGCCGTCGAAGAAATTGGGGACGCATTTGCGAAAACGAATTATGGATCGACAGAAGGCTATATTTTTAAACCAGAAGGAAATGGCAGTGACTTAGCCTATGTTTCGGATGATACAGAGGATTATGCCGGTATTTTTGATGAAGTGAAAATGAACGAAAAAACGGCTGAAAAAAACTCCAACATCGTTAATATGATGAAGGAAATAAGCGAAGGGGATACTTCATCCATCGATACCGATCAAATTGCCCGTTACTTTGCCTTGAATACGGCGCTTGTAAGCATGGATAGTTATCAAGGTTCGTTTAAGCATAATTACTACTTATATGAAGATGGCGATGGTGTATTCTCTGTAATTCCTTGGGATTATAATATGTCATTCGGCGGCTTTACAGGCGGCGGTGGCGGAGGTCGACAAGGCGAACGGGGCAATATTCAGGAAAATGCGGGGCAAGGGGCTGCAGTTGACGATCAGGGCGCGGTTAATGCAGCAACAGGGAATGGAAATAATACAATGCCGCCAACGAATGCTGACAGGCAAATCCAGCAATCGTCAGCAGCGGAAAACGATGGCCAAGCAAACAACCGCCGGCAAATGAACGGAGGCATGATGCTGAACGAAAATATTGTTATGGATTCAAGCATCAACTTCAGCATTACGGAACCAGTATCGGGTACGACGGTTGGTTGATGCACGCCCATTATTAAATATCGTTTTAGAGGACGAGGAGACACGCGCATTATATGACAGTTACTTGGAAAAAATCGCGACGGAAATTTTAACAGAAGAAAATGTTTCGGCAATTACAACAAAATTGCATGATTTATTGCTTAACGCAGTGGATGAAGATCCAACGAAATTTGCAACGACAGAACAGTTCACAGCAGGTGCAAGTGGCGAACAAAGCTTGCCGGAGTTTGCGAAGCAGAGAAGCGAATCGATTTTAAAACAGCTTGCCGGCGAAATTGAAGGTGTATCAGCCGCTAGTAGCTCAAGTTTTGACAATATGAATGGGGAAATGCCAAACTCCGAAAATACGCCCCAGATGAATGGTCAGACGCCGCCGAATTTCGGAAACGGTAAGGAAACAGGTGTAAATGGCGGGCAAGGAGCGAAAGGCACCCCGCCCCAGATGAATGGGCAGGCACCGCCGAATTTCGGAAACGGCGAGGAAACAGAGGCAAATGGCGGACAAGGAGCGCAAGGCACCCCTCCACAAATGAATGGTGAAATGCCGCAAATGGGGGGCTTCCCAGGACAGCAAGGCAGCGATCAAAGCACAACGATTAATTCGAAGCAAACACTAATATTATTGGCAGCTTCCTTTGCAGTCGTATTCATCGCAATTGGCGCTGTCGTACTATTAAGCAGAAAAAAATATAAAAAGGGGTGAACATATGACAATACAAACATCCTATAACCCAAATGGCCGCAGTGAAATGAAATTCGGTATTACGTATATCGATTATCAAATACTGAAAATGAAGCTGTGCCATATGATGGTGCTTGATCCGCATGCCAATGCAAACGGACGTTACTTGATCCGTTCATGCTATTTCGATAACTTCGACAATAAAGTGATGAACGAGAAAAAAGAGGGCTTCTTAAATCGTGATAAATACCGTGTGCGCATTTACAACAAAAGCGATGCAGTCATTCATTTGGAACGTAAATCAAAGCGCAATAATCAAACATTCAAATCGAAATGCCTGCTTACAAAAAAAGAGTTCGAGCGTATGCGCATCAATGATTTTGAATGGATGAAGGATGACGGGCGCTCATTGATCCAAGATTTGTACAAAGATATTAAGCTCTATCATTTAAAGCCGGCAACAGTAGTCGATTATGAGCGCGAAGCCTATTTGTACGAGCATGGCAATGTGCGCATAACATTCGACTGCAAAGTGCAGACGAGCCTGCGCAATACCGACATGTTCAATAAAGAATTGCCGATGGTCGATGTGCTCGAGCAAAATGAAGTCATTTTGGAAGTAAAGTATGACGAGTACTTGCCGACCGTCATTAAAATGCTGTTGCAAGGCATTCATACACGCCATGAAGCGTATTCAAAATATCAGTTAAGCCGCATGTTCGGCTGAAAATTTAGGAGGAATCAGTTGTGTTTACATTATTAGCAGCAAACAATATCACCAATTTTGATGATATTTTCAAATCAAGCTTTTTGGAAAAAACGTCGACATTTTCATTAGTTGACGCATTGATCGGACTCGCAAGCGCCTTTTTGCTCGGAGTATTCATTTACTTCATTTACAAGAAAACATTTAACGGGGTTGTGTACTCGCATTCGTTCAACATTTCGCTGATGATCATGTCATTGGCGACGGCGCTTGTAATTATGGGAATCAGTCAAAACGTTTTATTATCACTTGGTATGGTTGGTGCACTATCAATCGTTCGTTTCCGTACACCAATTAAAGACCCGATGGATTTGATTTTTCTGTTCTGGTCAGTCGTAGTCGGTATTTTATGCGGCGCTGGGTTTATCCCATTGGCTGCGATCGGCACAGTAATTATCGGGCTTGTCATTATCGTATTCCAAAATAAAATTGTCATCGAAAACCCTTATTTAATTGTTGTTCGCTTTGAACAAGAAGAAACAAATGCGCAAATTGAAGGGTTGCTAAAAGCCGCTTCAAAACGCTATTTATTAAAATCAAAATCAGTCATGAATGATGAACAAATGGAAGTGACATATGAGGTGCGTTTAAAAGGGAATGATGCTGCTTTCGTTTCGACATTATCAAAAGTAGAGGGTGTATCATCAGCAGTAATGCTGAGCTATGATGGCAACTTCACGGCATAAAAACAGGGGGTGCAACGATGAAAAAAACTTTAATCGGATTCACATTGACAGCTTCACTTTTCTTGGCGGCCTGCGGGAATGCAGATGACGATATTGTCGCAACTACAGCTTACGGCGATATTACAAAAGCCGAAGAATAGGAAAAACACAGTTACAGCAAAAAAATGGGAACGCATCATTAACGAGCGTCCCCATTTTTTGCTGTATTGCCTTTAAAAAAGCGTTTAATAAGCGAAAGCCCCAGATTAAAAAGGAAAATAATGAGCGCAACGCGAAAGAATGCGACAAAATACTGCCAAGCTGTCGTACTGTCAATAAAAAGCAGCGACATATTATCGACTAATACATACGTAAAATAACCCGCAAGCGCGATAAAAAATATGCCTGCAAAAAAATCTTTTACATTCATCCAGTGACCTCCGTCCATCCATTCATTCGTGTATAGTAACGATACCATAGGAAGGGAATAGAACATAGACTAAATTATCGTCGATTTTTTCGTTGCTTGTACAAGTGTTTCGATTGTTGTCCAGTCATCTTCTGCAAGCGCTGTGACAATTCTGCTGCCGACGATGACCCCGTCCGCAATTTCGCCGAAGCTTTTTACATGCTCGGCTGTTGAAATGCCGAAGCCCGCCAGAACGGGTATATTGCTTGCTGTTTTCAAATTCGCGAAATGCTGGGCGAGCTCTGTTGCAAAGCTTGCACGTTCTCCGGTAATGCCGTTTACAGTTACAGCATAAATAAATCCTTCGCTTGCCGAAGCTAATTTTTTGATTCGTTCAGGATGGCTCGTTAATGATACGAGCTGGACAAGCGCAATATCGTTTTCCTTTAAAGCTGTTTGAAGCAAAGCACTTTCCTCATACGGCATATCCGGTACGATTAGCCCTTGAACGCCACCAAGCTTCGCATCCTTGGCAAATGCCTCAATGCCATATGCCAAAACCGGGTTTAAATACGTCATGACAACGAGCGGAATTTGAATTTCCTGTGCAAAGCTTTTCAGTTCAACCAATACTTTCTTTAGTGTGACTCCGTGTGCAAGCGCGCGTTCACCTGCTTGTTCGATTGTCGGTCCATCCGCCACTGGGTCTGTAAATGGAATCCCTACTTCAATCGCGGAAACGCCTAATTGCTGGAGTCTTAAAAGGGTCGGCTTTAATGTTTCGATCCCGCCATCGCCAGCCATAATGTAAGGAATGAATGCCTTGTCGCCGGCCGCTAATATGCTTTCAAGCTGTTGCTGTAATTTCATTGAACATCGCCTCCAAGCTTATCCATTAATGTATGGACATCTTTATCTCCGCGTCCTGATAAGCATACAACGATAATTTCATCAGTTGGACGGTTTTTGGCAAATTGCGCTGCATAGTACACTGCATGCGCACTTTCCAATGCGGGTAAAATGCCTTCCGTTTCACATAGCAGCTTCACGCCTTCAAGGGCCTGTTCATCGGTGACGGAAGGGTAGTTTGCGCGGCCTGTTGCGTGCAAATGACAGTGCTCCGGGCCGACTCCCGGATAATCCAAGCCGGCTGAAATGGAATGTGCTTCTTGAACGAACCCATTGTCGTCTTGCAGCAAGTACATGAAAGCACCGTGAAGGACGCCTGTTTTTCCTACATGGATCGCCGCCGCATGCTGGCCTGTATCGACACCCGCGCCTGCCGCTTCCACACCGTACAATGCAACTTCCTCATCTTCCACAAACGGATAAAACATCCCGATCGCATTGCTGCCCCCGCCGATACAGGCAATGACCGTGTCAGGCAGACGTCCTTCCTGCTGCAAAATTTGCGCCCGTGTTTCATCCCCAATAACGCGCTGGAAATCACGGACAATAGTAGGGAAGGGGTGCGGACCGAGCGCCGAGCCTAAAATATAATGTGTATCCTCAATATGTGTCACCCAATGGCGCAATGCTTCATTGACAGCATCCTTTAATGTTGCGGAGCCTTTTTCAACAGCGATGACTTTAGTGCCGAGCAGCTCCATACGGAAAACATTCAATTGCTGGCGGCGCACATCTTCCGCCCCCATATAAACGATGCATTCCATATCGAGCAATGCACAGGCTGTGGCAGTTGCGACACCATGCTGGCCTGCGCCGGTTTCAGCGACAATCTTCTTCTTCCCCATTCGTTTTGCCAATAAAGCTTGCCCGATCGCATTATTAATTTTATGCGCGCCTGTATGATTTAAATCTTCGCGCTTTAAATAAATCTTTGCGCCCCCGACTTTTTTCGTCAGGCGTTCCGCGAAATAAAGCGGTGTTTCCCGACCGACATATTGCTTTAAATAATAATCGAGCTCTTCCTGGAAAGAGGGGTCTTGTTTTGCATGTTCATAAGAGAGCTCCAATTCCTCAAGCGAAGTCATCAATGTTTCGGGAACAAATTGCCCGCCAAATTGCCCGAAGCGTCCTTTTACTGTCGTCATAAAATCAATTCTCCTTTCACTTTTTCGATAAAGTTTTCAATCGCTGTCGCATTTTTTCGGCCATCGACTTCCACCCCGCTTGAAACATCCACGGCAAAAGGCTCGACAAGCATTACCGCCAGTCCAACATTGCCCTCATTTAATCCGCCTGCCAAAATGACCTTTTCAAGTGGTATATTCATTTTATCCAGCAGCATCCAGTCGAATGATTTTCCGCTGCCGCCGCGAAAGTCCGTACCTGGTGCGTCAAATAAATAATAGTCAACCTCATATGCTGCGGCACGCTCTACATCCTCTCCTCCGCGTATCGAGAATGCTTTTATAGCCGGCAGCCCGATTGCCTGAATTTGCTCAGGCGTTTCATCACCGTGGTATTGGATATAATCGAGCCCAACTTGTTCAGCAATATGCAAAATGGCTGCTCGTTCTTCATTTACGAAAACACCGACTTTTTTCACTGTATTTGGAATCGCTTTTGCGAGCTCCACTGCTTCCTCCACTGTAATTCGGCGTTTGCTCGGGGCAAACATGAATCCGATAAAGTCAGCGCCTGCTTTGACCGCCGTTTCCACATGTTCGATTTCTTTCAATCCGCAAATTTTTACTTTTGTCATCGATTTTCGCCAACCTTTGCTGTTATGTCGATTTGTAGTGCTTTTAGTGAATTTTTGACGTTTCCGCTACGCATTAATGATTCGCCGACCAATATTCCCTTTGCGCCAGCATTCGCCACGAACTGCGCATCTTCCGGACTCCAAATGCCACTTTCGCTAATGAAAGCGACAGCGGAAGAGGGGAGGTGTTGGGCAATTTCCGCTGTCGTTGTCAAGGAAACCTCGAATGTTTTCAAGTTGCGATTATTCACACCGACAATTTTCGCTCCGATAGTCAGCGCCCGCTGCAATTCATCCGCATCATGCACTTCCACGAGAACTTCAAGCTGTTTTTCTGTCGCATAAGTGTAAAGCGCTTTTAATTGTCCGTCCGTTAATGCAGCGACAATCAATAAAATAACAGATGCCCCGGCGGCCTTTGCATAGTCAATCTGTGCTTCATGAATGATGAAGTCCTTGCATAAAACCGGGATGTTCACAGCATTCGCAACAGCATTCAAATCTTCGAAGCTTCCTTTAAAAAATGCTTGCTCTGTCAAAACGGAAATGCATGCAGCTCCAGCCTCTTCATATTGTAAAGCCTGCTCCACCGGGTCGATATGTGTCGCAATATCGCCTTTTGATGGAGAAGCGCGCTTTATTTCGGATATGACTTGCAAAGTATGCGAAGCAATTAAAGTATCATATAAAGAAGGACGCAATTTCCCCATCGTCGAAAAGCTTGGCTCTGTCGCGAGTAAATGAGGCAGCTCCATTTTTTTTTGTTCAATAATCCGGTCTAAAATCGTCATTTCACGGATTCCTCCTTCATCTGTTTTTGGCTATAGACGACAACGTTTTCGAGCTTTTCATAAGCGCGCCCCGATAAAATACTGTCCTTTGCCATGTCGATTCCCTCTTTCATCGTGTCCGCCAAGCCATATGCAAAGAAGCCAATGCCTGCATTTAAAAGAACCGTGTCGAAATACACGCTTTGCTTTCCTTTTAATAGATTCCGCATAATTTCCGCGTTTTCGGAAGGTGTGCCGCCACGAATGGCGGATAATGGCTGTGCGGTCAAACCAACATCTTCGGCACGCAGCTTGAACGGTATAATATCGCCATAATCTAAAAGGACGAATGTATTCTCGCCATCCAATGACGCCTCATCCATGCCGCGTGCCCCTGATACGACAATGGCGCGTTCACGACCGAGCATATGAAGCACCTCTGCATAGTCTGTCGTGAAATTTGGCCGATTAATGCCGACAAATTGTGTCTTCAGCGGCACAGGATTTGTTAAAGGGCCAACTAAATTGAAGATTGTCGGCTTGCCAAGCGCTTGTCGGACTTCACCAATCCGCTTTAGCTTCGGATGCATATTCGGTGCATGCAAAAAGGCGATCCCATGCTGCTTCAGTAAATCCGCTGTCTGTGCTGTATCCGGCAATAGAGCAATGCCAAGCGCTTCTAAAACATCCGAACTGCCTGAAGCGCTCGACACTTTACGGTTGCCATGCTTTGCGACTGAGATGCCGCCGCCAGCCAGCACGAAAGCAGCTGTCGTACTAATATTGAAGCTTTGAAGCCCATCGCCGCCCGTACCGCAATTATCGATATAAATGCCTTCCGGTGCATCGATAGCGACGGCATGCGATTTCATGACAGATGCCAGCCCGGCCACTTCATGCGCTGTTTCACCTTTTGCGCTCATCGCCATCAAAAAGGAAGCGATTTGTTCTTTCGGTGTTCCCTCATTAAAAATTAGTTGTGCGGCCTGTTGCATTTCCTGAAAAATTAAATGCTCTTTCCGCTCAATTTGTTTAATATATGGAAGTAAAGACATTTGTCATCATCCTTTCAGTAAAGATTGGAATGGGGCCATATCACTCGTTTCTGTGTGAAGATGCGCAACATTCCCTTGAATCGTCATCGTATTTTCCGGTGTTGTGAAATCGACTTGCCCGTTAAAACCGATATAGCCGATTAAACCTTGTGCAGGCAAAAGCCCTTTTACAGCATCTATCGCATGCAGCGCTGGATTAAGCGAGCCGCTTTTCGTTTCTGCCGTGTGCTGCACTGAATTTTCGGCACAGTAGCGGTCAATTTCCGGTGCTATCGCTGCTGCTGAAACAGTGCCATCACGTACTTGTATATAGTTCGCTTTTGATGTGCCGATCATTGTACAATCATCGAATTCGACATAATACATATACGGCGCAGCATACTCAATCCGCATTTTTCGATAAAGGGAAAGGGCATCCCCGGTAAAGTGTGCACGATAATGCCCGTTTTGCTCTTTTTCGACAGAGTGGAGCATATATGCCGCTTCTTCGTTGTCAATGCTAGTAAACAATTGCTCGATAAGCGCATCGATATTCGGCTCAGCTTGCTCTGCCTCAATATTCGTATGGAAAACGGCAATTTCGTCCGTTAAATGATCGAAAATAACGAGTGTGTCATAAACATGGAATTGCAGTTCAGGCGATGGCTTTTCGAGTGCACGAATATAGCCGATGCCGCCTCCTGTAAATGGGTACTCATTATGTGATGATATGCGTGGCATCACTTGCTTTATTAATTGAATGAGCTCTCCTTCATATGTGTATTCTTTATTGGATAGATGCGATTTATCCAAAAGTCGCTGTTCATTCCCGACATAAGTTTTGCGCGGATTGACTCCGATGAAGGAATAGCGTCCATTCCCTTCGTATTTGGAAGAGCTCTCCAATAAAAATTTCCGCTCTCCTTTTAACCGCTGAAAAATGGAAATCGGTGTTAATAAATCTCCGTTTACTTTTTTCATCGATGTGCGATAGCGTTGCTGGATCGACATTTGAAACACTCCTTTTTAAGAAATTGCGACATCCGCTCAATGAAGACAAAAAAAGTCCCCAGCAAAAGAATAAACTTTTGCTGAGGACGATTATTACCGCGTTGCCACCTCGATTGAAATAAACCGATATGCCTAGGCGCAACCGATTTGTTCCCACTTAAACCTGATAACGGCAGGGTACCGTCCGCCGACTAACGCCGGCAGCTTTCATAAGGCCCATTCACATTCAGCTTTTGACGTATTTCCACCAGCCATACGCTCTCTAGGCAAAACGCTAAATGCTACTCTTCTTATTCAACAATTTACTCAACTAGGCTCGACTAAACTCAACTTAAAGAAAACGGTGGTCACGCTCCCGCAACCTGCTACCGTATTGTAATAATTTGAATATGCTTATTCTAACACTGAAAAACGAAAAGTCAAACAATTCTAAAATTTTTCCGGAAAATTAAAAAACCAGCTAGCGAAAAATGCTAGCTGGCGGAACTTCTGATGTCAGATCAATTTATTGAAATCCAGACGTTTATTTAAAGCATACATAATAGGCGCTCCAACCGCTAATACAACAAATTCGCCAAATGCTACAAACAGCCATGTTTCCCAAAACGGAAATTCCAAAACTAAATTCAGCTGTGCCGCGATGATAAACATTGTAAACGTGAAGAGAGTTGTATTAATGATTAAGCGAGCCCAGATGTTCTTTACAAACTTGCAGATGAAAATAAAAATTCCAAGTGTAAGAATGGTATGCCCTACGCCAAAAATCAAGTCGATCGGACCAACTGATGACATAAGGAAATTTGAGATGAATACACCTAGTACAACGCCAAGCATATAGCGGGGGTTGAAGGCGATTAAGTGATTGAACATTTCGGCAATACGAAACTGTACTTGCCCAAAGCTAATCGGCGCGACAAGCATTGTGACAGCAATATATAATGCTGCAATAATGGCGCTTGTTGCAATAAACTTTACTTTCATATTGAATTCCTCCTAGTTTTTTTAACGTGGGATGGTTGCGAACCACGTGAAGCATCTGCAATCATAGCAAGATTGAAATGGAATGTAAAGCTATTCGGGGGCAAATTCTCAACAATTTTCGCTAAATTGACAATTGCCGGCAAACCTTATGGGAAATAGCGTAATTCAACGGTTTAAAGTGCTGAATTTTTCGATAAAAAACCCGTTATTGGTCGATTTAAATTCTGAACATTCCAAATGTTATTGACTATCTGAAAACGAAGCGGTAATATAATTTTAATTCACACTTCATTCAAATGAAGTGCGACGCTTTAAATCGACAGAGAATATATAGGGGGACAAAACATGATGAAACGAAATTTAACGAAGCTATCTTTTTTACTATTCGGGCTTCTTTTATTATTAGCTGCATGCGGCGGGGAAGACAACGGGACGTCAACGAACGATGCAGCGGGCAGCGGGGCTGAAAAAGCGCAGGCGGAGGAAGCGAAAACATTTAAGATCGGAACAACGCAAATCGTTGAACACCCTTCACTTGACGCGGCAAAAGAAGGATTCAAAAAAGCGATTGAAGATGCGGGCATTCAAGCGGAGTATATGGATAAATCAGCAAATGGGGATAACAGTACAAATCTGACGATTGCACAACAATTAGTAAGTGAAAATGTAGATTTGATTTTTGCGAACTCTACAGGATCTGCACAGGCAGCTAAAGGTGTGACAGCTGATATTCCAATTATCTTTACATCTGTTACAGATGCGGTAGGGGCAGAACTGATCGATTCGATGGCAGCACCAGGAGCAAACGTAACGGGCACGATTGATTTACATCCGGAAACGATGCCAAAGACAATGGCGTTTTTAAAAGAGTTGGGTGTCAAAAATGTAGGGATGGTTTATAATGCGGGCGAGCAAAATTCAGTTGCCCAAATCACAACTGCGAAAGAATTGGCGGCAAAAGAGGGCCTGACAATTGTGGAAGCGACTGCATCCACATCAGCAGAAGTAAAGCAAGCGACAGAATCATTACTAGGCAAGGTAGAAGCGTATTACATCATTACAGATAACACAGTTGTCAATGCATTAGAGTCAGTTATAGATGTAGCAAATGCCAATAAATTACCATTAATCGTTGGCGAGTTGGACTCTGTAGCGCGCGGCGGATTGGCTGCTTACGGTTTTGATTACTATGATATCGGCTATGAAGCAGGGCAAATGGCAGCTGAAATTTTACTGGAAGGAAAATCGCCTTCGGAAATTCCGGCTGCATACCCGGCAAATTTAAAATTGGTCATCAATAAAGCGGCTGCCGAAAACTTGGGCTTGGAAGTAAAGCCTGAGTGGGAAGCGGAAGTAAAATAATTTAACGTTCACGCTTGTGTCCTTGAAGAGGAAGTCGGCCTAGAAACGTCGCATCGCGCGACAACGGCTGGCTGATCCACGTCCTGTGGGCCCCTTGCGTGAATCCCTATTTAAAAAGTAAGGAGATGATTCGAGATGTTAACAGCTATGTTTGGGTCGGTGGAGCAAGGGATCATCTATGCAATTATGGCACTAGGAGTCTATTTATCATTCCGGGTACTGGATTTCCCGGATTTAACGGTTGATGGAAGCTTTGTAACGGGTGCAGGCACGGCAGCAATGATGATCGTGCTTGGCTATCATCCATTACTCGCAACATTAGTCGCAACAGTTGCTGGATTTATTGCTGGATGCATGACAGGGATTTTACACACAAAAGGGAAAGTAAATCCGCTGCTTGCGGGGATTTTAATGATGATCGCACTTTATTCCATCAATCTTCGCATTATGGGACTAAGCTCGGATACCGGTGTATCGCGGCCCAATATTCCATTATTGAATTCGGAAACAATCTTTTCGGCTTTCGACGGTTTCTGGTCAAACCTCGGTATTGACGATGCTTTATCAAATATGCTGAAGTCAATGGGTGTTCAAGCAATCCCGGCTACATGGGGGATTTTAATATTAATGATCGTCGTAACATTTATTATTAAGCTAATTGTGGATTGGTTCCTAAAAACGGAAGTTGGCTTGGCGATTCGTGCAACAGGTGACAATAAGCGCATGATTCGAAGCTTTTCCGCAAATACGGATTCCCTTATTATTTTAGGGTTAGGCCTATCTAATGCAATGGTCGCTTTAGCGGGAGCATTGATCGCACAATATACAAAGTTTGCGGATATCGGCTTAGGGATCGGGATGATAGTTGTTGGCTTAGCTTCGGTTATTATAGGGGAAGCGATTTTTGGCACGAAATCAATTGTGCGCGTGACATTTGCCGTTATTGCCGGGGCAATTATTTACCGCATGATATATGCATTGGCATTGCGGGTGAAATGGCTTGATTCTGGCGATATGAAGCTGATCACGGCGCTCATCGTTATTTTAGCGCTGGTTATTCCGCAAATTATTAGTAAATATAAAGAAAAAAAGCGGAAAGCAAAACGTTGGGAGGAACGGATGGCGCTGCAAAAGTCCGGTTTAGAAGTGGAGCAGGGAGGGAAGAGCCTTGCTTAAATTAGACGGGATAAATAAAGTGTTCAATGAAGGGACACCCGATGAGAAAATTGCATTGGATAATATTAATTTGCACTTGGCACCAGGCGATTTTGTCACAATTATCGGAAGCAACGGTGCAGGGAAATCGACGATGATGAATATGATTTCCGGTGCGTTAACGCCGGATTTCGGCTCGGTCGTAATTGATGGCAACGATTTATCACGTTTGCCGGAATACAAACGCGCGGTGCATATCGGCCGTGTTTTCCAAGATCCGATGGCCGGGACCGCCCCAACGATGACAATTGAAGAAAACTTGGCGATTGCATATTCACGAAATGCAAAACGCTCTATACGCTTCGGGGTCGATAAAAAGCGCAGGGAGATTTTCAAAGCATCATTGGAAAAGCTGCATTTAAATTTGGAAAACCGCTTAACTGCCAAAGTGGGGTTATTATCCGGCGGTGAGCGCCAAGCATTAAGTTTGTTGATGGCAACATTCACGAAGCCTTCGATTTTATTGTTGGATGAGCATACGGCAGCACTTGATCCGTCGCGTGCAGAGCTAATCACGAAGCTAACGAAGGAGTTGGTGGAGGAAAGCAGGCTGACAACGCTTATGGTAACACACAATATGCAGCAGGCGTTGGATTTGGGGAATCGGTTAATTATGATGGATAAAGGGCAAATCATCCTGGAAGTGGGTGAGGAACGCAAGCCCGATTTGACGATTCCGGATTTAATGGCTGAATTTGAGCATATTCGCGGCGAGAAAATGAATTCAGACCGCGCATTACTAGGATAAATCAAAACCCCGGCAGTCATTGTATAAATGACTGCCGGGGTTCTTTTGGCTATATAGGAAATAAGGGCTCTCACCAAGGCAAGCCCCGATTTCCAAGCCATTTCGGCTGGAATCGGGCAAATGCTTTGGCACAATTGATTATACAAGCAGCGCAAACAATGTGCTGTCTTTATTTACCTCTTTATATTCAAATCCATTTGCCAGCATGCGTTCGATTAATCCTGCGTGGTCATTACGGTGGGCAAGCTCGATTCCCACTAATGCCGGACCGCTTTCTTTATTGTTTTTCTTCGTATATTCAAATGTTGTAATATCATCATTCGGACCAAGAACCTCTGATAAAAATTGACGTAATGCGCCAGATCGCTGCGGGAAGCTAACGATGAAATAATGAAGAAGCCCTTCATAAATAAGCGAGCGTTCCTTAATTTCCTGCATGCGCCCGATATCGTTATTCCCACCAGAAATGATGACGACAACGGATTTCCCGCGAATTTGCTCAGCATAAAAGTCCAGGGCAGCAACGGAGAGAGCTCCTGCCGGCTCAGCGATGATTGCATGCTTATTGTATAAATCCAATATTGTCGTACACACTTTGCCTTCAGGAACAGCGATTATATCATCCACATAATGGCGACATACTTCATACGTATCATGACCGACACATTTAACGGCAGCGCCATCGACGAATTTATCGATCCAGTCAAGGGCAACAGGCTCTTCATTTTCAAAGGCGGATTTCATGCTTGCCGCGCCAGCTGGCTCGACACCTATTATTTTACTCGCGGGCGATAAATTTTTAATATAGGCAGAAACACCGGACATTAACCCTCCGCCACCGATACTGCCGAAAACATAGTCGATCGGCTCTTCAATATCATTCATAATTTCCACAGCGACTGTCCCTTGACCAGCTATTACGTCCACATCATCAAAAGGATGGATGAAGATGCGATTTGCCTCCTCGCAATATGCCAATGCGCTTTCCGCCGAGTCATCAAATGTGTCACCCGCCAAAACGATTTCGGCAAAGCTTCGTCCAAACATGCGAACTTGGTCAATCTTTTGTTTTGGTGTTGTTTTCGGCATGAAAATGGTCGCTTTGATTTCAAGTTTTGCGCAAGCATATGCGACACCTTGTGCATGGTTGCCTGCACTTGCGCATACGACACCAGAAGCACGCGCCTCATTTTCGATTTTTTTAATTTTATAATAGGCGCCCCGTAATTTAAAAGAGCGCACATGCTGCAAATCTTCACGCTTAAAATAAATTTTCGCGCCGTATTTTTCCGATAAATATTCATTCAATTGCAATGGTGTATGCACGACTACATCTTTTAAAAAATGATGCGCGATCAATACATTTTCAACTGCAATTGTCTTTGGTTGAGCAACTTCCATTTATAGTAACCTCCGTCATCTGATTAAAAATCAAATATGCCTCGGCATAATTGCGTCTGAATTCGGCTTTGTGCTAGCACAAAGATACCCTTTCCAAATTCGTGATATCTGCCGGAACCTTTAACTTATTTCAGTTAGCGATTTGTGTACTTCAAAAAAGGAATCCCTTTATCCATCTCGCATCAATACAGTCAGGATACTTATACTGAAAGAAGTTAAATAATTCTATCATATAAATACATATTAATGTTGCAAAAATTCAGCAAATTATGAAAGTTTGCCGGATTGTCATAATGAAAGCGTTTTAATGGAGAAAGTATGGAGAATTGCGGCTTTGTGGTCATTTTTCAAAGATCGCTTGTCAGCTGGGGGGAATCGTGGAAAGTGCATATCAGGCTTTTGGCAGGCACAATCGGACAATAATAAAGGCGCTTTCTAAAACCGCAAAAAAACCCCACACTTTGCCTTTAAAGTTAAAGTGTGGGGCGCATATTAGAATAGCAAATGAGCAATTACTGCGATAATCGGAATTGAGATAATTGTACGGATTAAGAAGATAGCGAACAAATCCCAAAGCTTTAATGGAAGTTTCGTACCTAAAATCAATCCGCCTACTTCAGACATATAAATTAATTGCGTAACAGAAACCGTTGCGATGAAGAAACGCGTCATTTCCGATTCAATACCTGCACCTAAAATAGAAGGCAGCAGCATATCCGCAAAGCCGACAATCATTGTTTGCGCTGCTTCCCCGGCCTCTGGAATTTGAAGAAGGGCCAGAATTGGCTCGAACGGCATCCCTAAAATGCGGAAGAAGCTTGTAAATTCGGCTAATACTAAAGCAATCGTGGCGAAGGCCATAATAATAGGCGTTACTGCAAACCACATTTCGAGCACATTCACGAAACCATTTTTCACCATTTTACCTAAATTGCGATTTGAGTCCGCTTTATTTAAAGCATTGTGCAAACCGAAAGAAAAAACGTTGAAGCCTTCCTGTACATCTTCGCGATTTGCAGGAACTTGCGAGCCATCGATTAATATGTCCGCTTTTTGTTTTAAAGGATAAATACGCGGCATAATGAATGCCAAAATCAATCCGCAAATAATGACAGAAGCATAAAACTCGATGAAGTAATCGGCAATATCAATTGTTTCGACAACGACTAAACAGAATGTAATCGAAACGACCGAGAAAGTTGTCGCGATTGTTGCGGCTTCTCGACCTGTATAGTTTTTTTCCTCATATTGCTTGCTTGTCAGCAATACACCAATTGTCCCGTCGCCAACCCATGAAGCTAAGCAGTCAATTGCAGAACGCCCGGGAATTTTGAATAGTGGTCGCATAATTTTTACCATCATCGAACCGAAAAATTCAAGTAAACCGAAGTCTGTTAATAACGGCAACAATAAACCGGCAAATAAAAACAGCACGAACATGAATGTTACAAGACCGGAAGCAGGATCTATCAGCACACCTGTTGTGGCATCGCTTCTTAAGCTCTCCGGGCCTATTTGGAAAATATACATACTCGCAAAAATCACCGCAAGAACACGCATTACTGTCCAAAACCAATTGACGCGGAATAAAGAATCGGCAATTGTACGCGGCCCTTTTTGCGGGATGAATTGCATCACTACAGAACCTGCCGCCGCAATAACAAACACAATAAGTGCGAACAAATGAATAAACGGCTCCACTTTGCCGGCTAAAAGGTTCGCAAGTATGGCAATTGGCACTTTTATGCCTTCTCCTGTACTGATCGGTGTAATAAATAAAAACACACCGAGTGCAGAAAGGGCTATAAATAGAAACCAAGTATAAAAAGTAAATTTCGTTTTCATCTATAATAACCTCTTTGAATTGTTAGTTTGAATATTTATACACTATAAAACGTGAATATTCATTTGTCCACTGTTTTGCATAAAGATTAATATTTCAGAAAACTCGTATGTTTAAAAATTGAATAAAAAAATAAAAAGGCAAGATGGAGATAAAGTAATCATTAGTATAGTGAATGGAATTTATTAATTCATAGCTGAATAAAAATACGCATAAATGAATCCGATAAAAAAGACGTCCGCAAATGGAATTTTGCAAAACGTCTTACTAATTATAAATATGCATTTAATCATTAAATGTAATATGATAAAACTTTTCAGCATTCAGCCAGCTATCCGATAAAACTTCGCCATCGTCAATGCGCTTTTCCGTTTCCTGCATCATCCATGCAGTTTGGGATGCATGTGCCTGCAGAGCCTTTACTTTATCTGCTTTGACGGAGCGAATATCAATTGTTACATGCGGCTCTCCGTTTTTTTCGATCGTATCGTTTGCGAAAGCGCAAGCTAAAATGCGAGGACGATATTGTTTGTCGATGCGTCGAACGGCTTCGACAACGGCCCGGCCCGTCGCTTCATGGTCCGGATGTACAGCAAAGCCCGGCAAAAATGTGAAAATCAATGATGGGTTGAGCTCATTAATCAACTCTGTCACGAGCTGAACCATTTTTTCGTCATCTTCAAATTCAACCGTCTTATCGCGCAAGCCCATCATCCGCAAATCTTTAATACCCATCGCCTCACAAGCGGCAATCAGCTCTTTTCGGCGTATTTCAGGCAATGATTCACGAGTAGCAAATGGTGGATTTCCTAAGTTACGCCCCATTTCGCCTAATGTTAAACAAGCATATGTAACGGGCACTCCCATATTGTGATATAAGCGCAATGTACCTGCAACAGAAAAGGCTTCATCATCCGGATGAGGGTATACGACTAAAACGTGCTGCTCTTTTTGTAATGTCATGTAAGCGACCTCCTTAATAAGCAAATGGCGATTCGCTAATTTCCAATGCAATCGCAAGCTTCCCTGTATAATCTAATCCAGCCATTAGCAGGCGACCTTGATCGTCCAGCTCGAAATGTGTGATTCCTTGGGCGTACACCCAGCCATGCGCCATTTTCAGCCCGACTCGGTGTGGGGCATCCCCGGCGACTTTCCCTAATTCATAGCGCAATTTCACGTTGCGGATAAACGCCCCCGCATTAAAAAAGCTTTCATTATAATGGGTTGCATAAGAGCCATTCGTAGTCTCTAGATGGATAAAAACGTCTTTGTTCGCAAAAGAATTAAGTAATTCCTGGAGCTCTTTTGTATTTACTTCCTTCATCACTATTATTAACTCCTTTCGAATCTATTGAGCGGTCAACTAATGTACAGCGGAGATGAAGAAAGCCCTCACTGCATGTAGTTTCACTTTATTAATAGTATAGTCAAATTCAGCAAGCTATGAAAAGGAAAAAGTCACACAAGAAGCGATTTCTTGTGTGACGTTACATTAATTAAGCATTGGCGCAATTGTGTCCGGAGGCTTTAACTTCTATTTAAAGAAGTTGAACTATGCATTAATATGGTTTGAAATTGCTGTGACAGTTACTTCAGGAGCACCGAATCGAGGTTTAGCCCCATGCATCACCGGACCGACAAATTCATTTAAAGCCCAGCCATGTTTAATCGCTGCTGAAACGAATTCCTTCGCCTCAATTACAGATTCCTCAACAGAAAGACCATTTGCCAGGTTGGCGCAAATACTTGCCGCAAACGTACAGCCCGCCCCGTGATTATAAGTAGAAGAGACTTTTTCCGTTTCAAGCAGTTTAAATTGCTGTCCATCGTAGAATAAATCAACCGCTTTATCGTGCACTAGCGCTTTTCCGCCTTTAATGACTACATTTTTTGCTCCGAGCTCATGAATTTTCGCGGCAGCAACCTGCATTTCTTCAATCGTTTTCGGCGTACCTGTACCAGCTAGCTGACCCGCCTCAAATAGGTTAGGTGTGACAACTGCGGCATAGGGTAATAAATAATTAATCATCGCTGTCGTGTTGCCTGGATTTAATACTTCGTCATCGCCTTTGCATACCATGACCGGATCGATGACTACTTTATCTGTCCCTGATGCTTGAATGGCTTTTGAAGCAATTTGAATAATTTCTTCTGTAGAAAGCATTCCTGTCTTAATCGCATCCACACCTGTTGAAAGGGCAGTGTCGATTTGCTTTTGCAAAAGAGCTGTCGGCAATGGTGTTACAGTATGGCTCCAATTTTCCGGATCCATCGTTACGACAACCGTCAATGCGACCATCCCGTATGTCCCGTGTTCCTGAAAAGCCTTTAAATCCGCCTGCATCCCTGCACCGGCAGAAGTGTCAGAACCTGCAATCGTCAATGTTTTTTTTAGTGTCATAAAGCATATCTCCTTAAAATGAATATTCGAATAATAAGTGTATTAAGTATAACGTGTATCTGACTATATAAAAATAGTCAGAAAACAAAAAAACCGTAATGCCAGAGGGGATTAGCTTGAACTTTAAAGCAAAATTCCATACCGTTTAAAATGAGGTGAAAGAAATGATTGAACAACTAACGAATAATTGGCGGGAATTATTGGCGCCGCAAAGCGAACAGCCGTATTATAAAAACTTGGAAATATTTTTAGCGAAGCAATATAAAGATGAAGTCGTGTATCCGAAGAAAGAGCTTATATTTAATGCGTTAAAGCTGACGGATTATGAAGCCGTAAAAGTAGTGATTTTAGGCCAAGATCCATATCATGGCCCGAATCAAGCGCACGGCTTGAGCTTCTCTGTGGCAAAAGGGCAAAAGTTGCCGCCAAGCCTTAAAAATATGATGAAGGAGCTGCACGAGGATATCGGATGTGAAACGTTGGAAGATGGGGATTTGACAGATTGGGCGAAACAAGGTGTTTTGCTGCTCAATACCGTTTTAACAGTTCAAGCAGGCAAAGCCAATTCCCATAAAGGCCAAGGCTGGGAACAATTTACGGACGCCATCATTGAAAAGCTTGCACAGCGCGACAAACCGATTGTGTTTATACTATGGGGAAAGCCGGCACAAAGTAAGCGGGCATTAATTGAGCGAATATCGAAAAAGCATGCGATTATCGAATCCCCTCACCCAAGCCCATTAAGTGCACATCGCGGCTTTTTTGGGAGCAAGCCATATTCAATAGCAAATGAGGCGCTTCAAGCAATCGGTGAACAGCCGATTAACTGGTGTTTAAAGGGAAACACATCGAAACAAACTAAACTTTTTGACTGAAGCATGGTAAAGTATTGATAGAAAGAGAGGGAGCGGCTAATGAAAGTTGATTGCTTTAAATGTCAGCATTTTCGTGTGACATGGGATCAAAATAATCCGCGTGGCTGCACCGCTTACGGTTTTAAAACGAAGCAGCTGCCATCTCTCGTTGTAAAACAGTCATCGGGAATGGATTGCTTAAAGTTTATGCCGAAAAATAGGGAAGGGGGCAAAGGACGATGATTACGCATGAAACAATTGTAAGGCAAATTGAAAAGCTGACGGTTGAAGCGAACCATGCCACTACCGAGCAGCAAGTACGCGAAAAGCTCACTGCCATACGCGCCTTATGCGATGTTGTTTTGGACGAAAAAGCGAATTTGCCGAAGCTTCCGCCGCAGAACTTTGGAAGTGCCAGCATTTCCGCGCCTGTTTATGCACAGCCCGTGGCAATCCCGGCACAAAAGCTTGATGAAGAGGATGCTAACGGAGATTCGATTTTTGATTTTTAATAGATAAGAGAAAGAGGTAAACACATGAAAGGCTCAATTATATCAGGCGCTATTCACGGCTTTTTGGCTGTGGCATTAGGGGCATTTGCCGCACATGCATTGAAAGATATATTGGACGACTATAGTACCGGCATTTGGGATACAGCAATTCAATATCAAATGTTTCATGCAGCCGGGCTTATTTTAGTCGGAATTTTAATGTCAAAAGCCATTTTCGGCGAAGTGAAGCAATTGAAGATTGCGATGATTTGCTTCAATGCCGGCATCGTGTTTTTCGCGGGAAGCCTAATGGTTTTAGCTTTCACGGGGATAGGCGTATTAGGGGCAATCACTCCTATCGGCGGTGTGCTGTTTTTAATCGGCTGGATAATGATTATAACAACCGTAGTAAAAAAGGCATAGAAAACTGAAAGCATGTACCTCATAAATTGGGAGTATATGCTTTTTTTATTATTTTATAAAGAAAACTAAATCTTTTATCTAAATTGTTAGAATTTAATGTATAGTTAGAAAGTAGGCTAGTGAAGGAGCGAAAGAAATGAATCAGTTATTAACAAAGCTTGAACAGCGTTTTGAAGAGATGGTTATCATTCGACGCTATTTACATGAATATCCCGAGTTGTCACATGAGGAAGTGCATACACCTGCTTATATTGCGGACTTTCACCGCGAGCTCGGATTGGAAGTGCGTGAACATGTAGGTGGACGCGGAGTTGTTGCGACACTAAGAGGGGCTAAACCCGGAAAAACTGTGGCTTTGCGCGCAGATTTTGACGCATTGGCAATCCAAGAATTGAATGATGTACCTTATAAATCAAAAAGCGATGGGATTATGCATGCATGCGGTCATGACGGACATACCGCAACATTGCTCGTTTTAGCGAAAGCATTGGCAGAAATGCAGGAACAATTGGCGGGAAATATCGTTTTTATTCATCAGCATGCCGAAGAACTCGCTCCAGGCGGCGCATTGGCAATGATTGAAGATGGCTGTTTGCAAGATGTTGATGCCATTTTCGGCATGCATTTATGGGCACCTACCCCTTTAGGAGAAGTGCTTGTAAGAGAAGGTGCCATTATGGCGGCGGCAGACCGATTTGAAATTGTCATTCAAGGAAAGGGCGGCCACGGTGCAGAGCCGCAGCATTCGGTGGATGCAATTGTAGTCGGGGCGCATTTTGTGACACAGGTGCAAACGCTAATTTCCCGTCGAATTGCCCCGCTTGAATCTGCTGTTGTGACAATCGGGCAATTTGAAGCGGTCAATCCGTTCAATGTCATAGCAGATACGGTGAAAATTCAAGGGACAGTGCGTGCATTTGATGAACAAGTGCGCAAACAAATTAAAGAAGAGATTGAATTGTTGCTAAAAGCGACGTGTTCAGGAATGCATGCTACATATGAGTACAAATATTTTGACGGATATCCACCTGTCATTAATCACGAAGCGGAAACAAAATTCATTGCAAAAATAGCGGAGCAAACAGCTGCTGTTGAAAAGCTTACGGTATGCCCTCCATTTATGATAGGAGAAGATTTCGGATATTATATGCAGCATATTCCAGGAACTTTTTTCTTTACGGGCGCTAAAAACCCGCAATGGGAAACGGTATATCCGCATCATCATGCAAAATTCGATTTTGATGAGCGGGCAATGTTAATCGCTGCACAAATTTTAGGACAGGCAGCGCTGGAATTCCTTTTAAATAATGACGAGAGAGATGGGGTATGACAATGAGCGTTGGTAAAAAGCTGAATTTTGCTTTCATTTTAATGATTGTATTAATCGCAGTCTCTTCAACCCTTAATTATTTTAGTTTAAAAAATATTCAAGGGAATATGGATGAGGCGCTTGACCACCGCGTCGAACAAATCCGCACGGTCGATCAAATACGTTTAAACATAGCTATGCAGGGATTATATGCGCGTGCGATAGTATCAGACGGCAAAGAGGAATCTTTTGCAAATTTTAAGCAGTACAATGAAGCGCTGGATGCGGAAATAGATTATTTGGATACATTGGTAGTCAGTGATGTGATGGTCGAATATTTGGAGCAAGTGAAAAAGCTCCGCGATAACTTTAATAACGGCTATCTTGATATGCTCGACGCTTATAATCGCGGCGATCAAATATTGGCAAACGGCTTTATTAATGCAAAGCTTCAAGTGGCAAGCAACGGAATGCTGGATGTAGCCAGTCAAATTGTGGAGTATCAGGAACAGCAGCTTGACATAATTAAAGGAAAAGCCAATGATGCAATTGCACTGTCCGAAACAGTAGCGGTAGTTGTTTTAATTATTAGTATATTGATTGCCTTTTTTGTTATTTTATATATCCGCAAAACGATTACGTCGCCATTGAAAACAATTGTAAAAAAGGCGAATATCATTGCGGAAGGGGATTTATCGCAGCAGGATATCGTGGTGAAAACAAAAGACGAAATTGGTCAGCTTGGCAATGCGTTCAATGCGATGAAAAATAATCTGGCGAGCCTCATCAGAAATATTCAAATGAATTCAGAACAGGTAAGCGCTGCTGCCCAAGAACTATCGGCGAGCACGGAGGAAATTACGGCGACTACAGAGGATGTGACAATGCGTGTAAGCGATACGGCGGAAAAATCGCAAATTTCCGCACATGCGTCCAATGAAAGCGCCCGTGCAATGGAAGAAACAGCAACAGGTGTGCAAAGAATTGCAGAGGCAACGCAAAAGCTGCATGGCAATTCGCTTGATGCATCCGCAACAGCGAAAAACGGCGGTCAAATTATCCATAATGCCCAACAACAAATGAGCATTATTAGCACATCGACGAACTCGGTAAATGAATTAGTTCAAAAGCTTGCTGAACAAACAGAGGAAATTAATAATATTTCGCAAATCATTACGGCGATCACGGATCAAACGAATCTGCTTGCATTAAATGCAGCAATTGAGGCGGCACGAGCAGGGGAGCACGGAAAAGGGTTCGCGGTCGTTGCGGATGAAGTGCGTAAACTGGCAGAGCAATCGAAAAACTCCGCCAATTCCATCGTGAATTTAACGCTTGAAATTAAGGCAGATACGGAAAATGTAGAACGCGCAGTATCGGAATCATTGGTTTCGGTGGAAGATGGCGTGAAAATCATTACAAATGCAGGCGATTCGTTTACATCGATTGTGGAGGCAGTTACTCATATGTCGACGCAAATCGAAGAAATTTCGGCAACTTCCGAGCAGCTTTCGGCAAGTGCGGAACAAGTGACGGCATCGGTAAACGAGATTGCGAAAGGCTCCAACGAATCAAGCAGCAACCTGGAAATGATTGCAGCAGCCGTAGAGGAGCAAACTGCAACAATGCAGCAGGTCAATGCAGTAGCAAACACACTTAGTGATAGCGCGCAAAATCTGCAGCAAGAAATCCAGCAGTTTAAAGTGTGATGAATAATGGACGGCGCCTTTCAATAAGGCGCCGTTTTTATACAGGCTGCTTTGCCAAAAAACCAATAATAAAACAAGACGCTTTGTAAATACATAGCGCCTTGTTTTTTATTCGTCCTTGATTAAGGTGTTTGCGTAAAATAGCTTAATTCCTCGTCGAATTCTGCATAGTCAAAATAAATCATCGGGAACAGGAAGCGATGGTTATTTTTCAGATCGCGTAAAATGACGTGATCGCGTCCGGCCGCTTCGACAACGCCACGGACAGCGCGTGTATTGCTGCCTGCTACCGCATTATCAAATGAAAAATAAAACGTACCCGGTTTCCCGCGATTTAACCGTAAAATATTTTCGATGTAAGATTCCTCGCGTGGCATGCTTGAACCTGGCATATTTGTTGGCATTGTAACCGCCGTAGGATTCATTTGCTGCATTGGAGACGTCCAATAATAAGTCAATTTTGCATCCTTTCATTAAGTAATGAATTACGTTTTTCGAACAATCCGCAGTCGAGGGGCAAGAAACAATAAGCATTATGAATCGGCTACCATTCCACTGTCCATCCTAATGAGCTGAGCACTCACACTCTTCTGCTTCTACGTCCATTAAACGTGCAAGAAGGGCAATATGCGATAATGTAATCGTGATAAGTGACCTCCTTTTTCGCTTTAGTATATGCATCCATAAAAAAGTTGAACACCAATAACAGTGTTATTTTTTGTCCATGTAACATACTATAGGATAATTAGTTGAGAAATATGTAATAACTTTCAATAAAATGGGTAAAGATAAGTTACATAAAAAATGAGATTGTTGCCCAGTGTTAATGAAAAACGCGGGGGTGAAAAGCTATGAAAATAGGCGTATGGTTAGGAATAATTATTAGTGCATTGTTGTCCTTCGCGGTTGCGGTATTTTACGAACAACCGATTCATTGGTATTTATTAATCCTCCTAATCGTAACGGGCTTGTTCATTAATACCATTATTATCATTTTAAAATTACAGGATGATCATACGTAAAAGGTGGGTTGAATTTTTTCGACTCACCTATTAAGCATGCAGGAAATTCGGGTAATTTGATTTGTATAGGAAAAGCGCATGTTGCGGGGCAATATGGCGGAATGACTGCAATGGGCATGATGAGGTTGGGTTGATGGAGTCTCCTTGAAGTGAAGGTGATCAGGGATAATATGTCCAGAGCTACCCGGTCTTTTTTATAATGGTGAATTTGCATGAAGCTGAAATAGGTTGGCAAAATTCCCCTCCTATAGTGACAAATGGCGAATGAAATACCCATTTTCCAACTGTGAATGAAATCTTCTGCATACTTGTTCCATTTAAAAGGCAAAAAAAGCTAGGTTGCATTATAAAACAACCAAGCTTTTTTTCATTTCATTAAATTGCCAATAATTTTTCAAGCTTTTCGTTATCCAATAAATTTCCTACTAAAAACTCGCCAAATTCGCCATAGCGAGCGGATACTTCATCAAAGCGCATTTCGTAGACGATTTTTTTGAATTGAAGCATTTCATCGGAGAATAATGTAACGCCCCATTCATGATCGTCCAAACCGACAGAACCTGTGATGATTTGCTTGATTTTGCCTGCATAGCTGCGGCCGATCAGACCATGTGCATGCATTAATTGACGGCGCTCGTCCATTGAAAGCATATACCAATTGTCGTTGCCGTCACGCTTTTTGTCCATTGGATAGAAGCAAACGTATTTGGATTTTGGCAGTTCAGGATATAAACGCGCACGTACATGCGGGTTTTGGTATGGATCTTCATCAGACTTGCCGGCTAAGTAGTTCGATAATTCAACTACTGAAACGTAAGAATATGTTGGGATCGTAAAATCGGCAATCGCCAGTTTAGCGAATTTCGTTTCGATTTCATTCAGTTCCTCAGGTGTTTCACGTAAAGTCATCATCATGAAATCCGCTTTTTGACCAATGATTGAGTAAAAAGCATTTGAACCTGTATCTTTATTTAAGTCTTCCAAAAATGCGATAAATTCTCTCGTTGCGGCTTCGCGTTCTTCAGCCGAAACTAATTTCCATGATGCCCAGTCAATCGAGCGGAAATCATGTAGTGCATACCAGCCGTCTAAAGTAATTGCTGCTTCATTCATATGCTCAAACACTCCTTGTAAATGAAAATGATTCACATTTAGTGTAGCATAGATCAACGGAAAAATATCATTTCAACACTGCAAATTCAATATATTCACCAATTTGACATGACTTGCATTTGCGGTATGCTAAAGTGAGTAGAAATTAGGCTAGGAGCAAACATTTATGAATGAAATTTTGGAACAAACAATTTGGCGCTTCATCGATCAATCGATTAGCGCGAATAAACGCTCACCTTTGGAGTCGTTTGCGATGGATGACACACTTTGCCATCTTGTCGGACAGCAAATGGCTAATGCAACAATACGTACATGGGTTCATCACGATTCGGTTGTGTTAGGCATTCAAGATCACCGCCTGCCGCATATTGAAGAAGGGATGGAAACATTAATGAACTCCGGATATGCACCAATCGTGCGCAATTCCGGAGGATTAGCCGTCGTATTGGATGCCGGCGTATTAAACATCTCCATTGTTATACGTGAAGACAAACCGTTAAGCATCAACGGCGCCTTTGAAATGATGGTCGCATTGATCCGTCAAATATTCCCTGAAATCGCTACTAAAATAGAAGCATATGAAATTGTCGGCTCGTATTGTCCAGGTTCATATGATTTGAGCATCGACGGCAAAAAGTTTGCGGGAATTTCACAGCGCCGCATGAAAAACGGGATTGCAGTGCAAATTTACTTATGTGTTGAGGGCAGCGGAAGTGAGCGTGCAAAACTGATTGCGAAGTTTTATGAGGATGGTCTGCAGGGGGAGGAAACGAAATTCCAATATCCCGCTATTAAACCAGATGTAATGGCTTCGCTGCAAGAGCTTAGCGGACGAAATATAACAGTGCATGAAGTGAATGAGTGCCTGCGCAATCTTTTGGCGCAGTGGAATGGACAGCTATATGAACTCCCATTACAGCAAGATGAAATGGAGTTATATGGATATTATTTGCAGCGTGTTTTGAAACGCAATGAATCAATGCTGAAAAAATAAAGTGAAGCTTCAGCCAACAGGGACTTGATTGCTGCTGTTTGAAAGTCTTTGCCACCCGGGCTTTTAGATGCTTACTGCCCGTTAATGCGGCAAAAAAAGAAGGCGAGGTGCTAATAAAGCGCTTCGCCTGGATCATTTAACGATGTTTGGGAAATTAAATTGCCGTTTCTCTCCATTTTGAATGTCGGTGCGGCCGGCTCTGAATCTGTTTCCAGGGCAACTAGCCGTCTTGCGCGATTCATAATGGATACAAATTGCTCGTAATCTTCTTTAATCGCTTTGTTTTCTTTTTGAAGCGTCGTCAACTGTTGTTCGAGCTGGGATTTTTGTTCTGTTAAAAGGGACGTTAATTTGCGCCACTTTAATAAATCCTGTTCATTTGAATTTGTATGCTGCAATTTTACTAAGTATGCAATGACGATATCGAGCGACAATGCCGATAATGGAATGGATGTCGGTTGATTCTCGTTTGAAGGCATTAAGTATAATGGCGTCGTTCTTCGTTTTGTCGCAGTATTCATCATGCGCATACGCTCTTTACGTTCCTTTTTCGCTTGTGCCAAATCTTCCTCATAAATGCGTCGTACTACCGCATTCCAGCGGAAACCACAAGCCGCAGCTGTTCGATTCAGCAAATCACCGGCTTCTTCAAACGCGTTTAGCTGTGTGCTCCCTTCCTTGACATGGCGTAAAACAGCCTCAGCCAATAGTTCATCATTTTCCTTCACCCACGCATCTTGTCTCGTTTTTGTCATAAAAACTCCCCCTGATCTTATTCATAGTTTGGTTGTTGTAAATCTATCATGTCCAAGGGGGAAAACATTTATTCACTATATCGTAAATTGTTGCTAGAATAATGAGCAATATATACCTATCAGACCTTTGACGGAATTGCTAGTATTATGCTTGAATGAAATAAGCAATATGCGATACAATAGCAAATAGGTTAAAACAGCTAAAATAGCTAAAAGAGAGGTGTTGACACTATGGCAAACTTATTTCACGTTTGCGATGAATGTCAGGCCGTTAATTTAAAGACGTTAATTCCAAAATTAAAAGAAATTGATCCAGAAGCAACGATTGAAATTGGCTGTCATTCATACTGTGGTCCAGGCCGCAAAAAAACATTCACATTTGTAAACAATCGTCCGGTTGCCGCATTGACTGAAGAGGAGTTAATGGTAAAGGTGCTCGACAAACTAAAAAAGTAGTAGCGTAATGGGGGCGTGTCCTGAAATAATTTTCAGGACAGGTCCTTTTCGCATTTATCCTGTTCGATAATGGATTCATTTCTTTTCACCGAGAACTCCCTTATAATAAGGAAAAGGGCAAAGGAGGTCGCTATGTTGACAACATATGCAAAAACAAAACTGCAAGAGGAAAAAGTTTTTAAAGACCCTGTCCATCGATATATTCACGTTCGGGATCAAGTGGTTTGGGACTTGATAAAAACAAGGGAATTCCAAAGACTGCGCCGCATTAAGCAGCTTGGTACAACATATTTAGTATTCCACGGAGCCGAACATAGCCGTTTTAATCATTCACTGGGCGTGTACGAAATTGTTCGCCGTATTGTAGATGACGTATTTAAAGGAAGAAAAGAATGGGATGAATCTGAGCGGCTACTCGTATTATGTGCCGCATTATTGCATGATTTAGGGCATGGACCATTTTCCCATGCATTTGAAAATGTATTCGAAACCGATCATGAATATTTCACTCGCCGTATATTATTGGAAGATACAGAGGTCAATGCCGTACTCAGACGTGTTGCACCCGATTTCCCCGAGAAAGTGGCGCAAGTGATTGAAAAAACGTATCCGAATGAATTGGTCGTGAGCCTGATTTCAAGTCAAATCGATGCCGATCGAATGGATTATTTGCAGCGGGATGCCTATTACACAGGTGTCAGCTACGGCCATTTTGACATGGAGCGTATTATGCGTGTCATGCGCCCCCGCGAGAATGGGGTTGTCATTAAAGAAAGCGGAATGCACGCGGTCGAGCATTATATAATGAGTCGCTATCAAATGTATTTGCAAATATACTTTCATCCTGTATCCCGCAGTGCGGAAGTTGTGCTCAATAATATTTTGAAGCGGGTGAAGATGCTATGTGCGAATAATTATTCATTTAAATCTGAGCCAACCCCTTTCATCGCTTTTTTCAAAGGAAAGATTACGCTTGAAGATTATATCGCGCTGGACGAAAGCATTATGCTTGCCTATTTCCAATTTTGGATGGAAGAAGACGATGAAATTTTAAGAGATTTATGCCGAAGATTCGTCAACCGTAAACTGTTTAAATACAAAAACTTCAATCCGCTCAAGCAACCCGAAGTGTATGAGCAGCTGCACCGCCTGTTTACAGAGGCGGGCATTGATCCGGACTATTATCTGGTCCATGATTCCACATCAGATTTGCCGTATGATTTTTACCGTCCTGGAATCGAAGGGACGAAAAAACCGATTTATTTGCTTATGCAAGATGGAAGGCAGCGGGAACTATCTGAGGAAAGCCAAATTGTCGAAGCGATTGCCGGGCGCATAAAAGTCGACCATAAAGTGTATTACCCAGAAGAGCTGTTTGCAGATGAGCGCATCCCGAAATCATTGAGACAGAAAATCCGGGAGTTAATGCAAACGATATAGCGGAAATTGAAGAAGATATCTCGTAGGCTTGTACTTGCGGGATATCTTTTTTAGTTTCGATTATGCATTTGTATATGTGAAAAAGTGAGAAGACCTATCCATTCCTGAATAATTGATTATGCCACTAAAAATGGTGAGGAGTATTCTGGGAATTCGAGGATTATATTTTGCCATCTTGTCTGAACTGAGGATGACGCCACACTAATTGAGGATTATGAGAACGCTAGTGAAGATTATCCTGTGCATAGCGAGGATTATCTGTCTTGTAGTGAGGATTATATTTTCGCAAGCCAGCCAACTGACCGCTTCTATAGGAAATTGAGAATTAAATTAATGAAGGTATCCTTTTTCCTCCCTATTCATGCCCAAATAAGAAAACTAAACACAGCATAAATAGTATTTTAAAAAAATTTTCACAAGAGTTTGTACTCGAACTCAGTTTCCATTCATCTGATGATTTGCCAACTTGTACAGAATTTGTACAGAGGTGGATAGTAATATTGAAATGATCGGAAAGATGAATAGAAAGGGGGATGTAATAAAAAGTATTTTATTGAATAAAAAAGGAGGATATATCGCAGAATGAAAAAACTGAATATCGCAATATTGACAATTTTGCTCGTTTTCCAGACGATATTAGGTCCAATTGGTTCCTATCAGACTGTGTTTGCGGATGATGGAACGGATACTTTGGATTTAAGCGATGGGAATGCAGCCGAAGAGACGGCATCTGAATTGGAAAATTCATTGATGAATACTATTACTGCAACACCTGATTCAGCGGCACTGACATTTAATACAGTTGTTGATAGGCAAGATCCGAAATTAAGAGAGGACATATCTCTTCAGATTAATGGTCTAGAAGTGAGTTCTTCTGTTTCTGCGCCACTTGGAAGTGAAATCAAATATAGGGTGGTGCTAAACTTAGAAGCCGGTCATAATTATGGGGCTGGCTCTACATTGAGCTATGAGTTGCCTTCACAGTTTGCTCAATTAACTGTCACTCCCCAAGATTTATACATGGGAACTATGATTATTGGAACTGTCACTATCTCAGGACAAACAGCAATTGTAACGTTTTCAGAGAATATTAGAGGTGAATCGGGTGGATTGCCAACTGAGGCCTGGTTTGAAGTGAGTGGAAAGCTTCAATCGACTAGCGGTAATTGGCAAGATACAATACAAGTACCCGGATTTGAAGTCATTACTTTGAATTACACACCCGCATCTACTGGAAATACAATCACTAAAAATGGTGCTGCTGATAGAAGTGGAAAAAACAGCGAATTCATTACGTGGACTGTAGATGTAAATACAAATCTAACTGTCAACACTGCAAGCGGTTCTACAAAATTCAGCGATACCTTAACAGGTGCTCATGAATTTGATTCCATTGTTTCGATTACAGAATTAAATATTGCACCGAATGGAACTGTCACAGAGGGTTCGCCTGTAACTTCATTACCAACCATTAGCGGTAAAGCAATGGAAATCGATTTACCAAATAAAGAATATACAGGCTACCGTATTGTTTATAAAACAAAAATCGGTGACCCGGGTAACGTCGCTAGTGCCAATTTTGGCAATGAAGCTAAATATAATGGGATACCGTCCGGTAAGAAAAATGTACCAGTATCATTCGGCACTCCATTGCAAAAAACAGTTTCAGGCCCTAATAATGATTTAACAGCAAATTGGACGATTAAATATAATCACAATAAGCGCACAATATCGCAAGTTAATGCTGTGTTAACTGATACGTGGACACAAGGACATGTACTTGAAGGGAACATAGTAGTATATGATGAAGCGGGTACAATAGCCGTCGACTCAAATTTATACACAGTAACTCCTAACGATGATACGAATGGATTTACTTTAACATTCAAGCAAGAAGTAACAGAAGCGTATACAATCAAATATAAAACGAAACCATCTGGCATTTATCCAACAAATGGTTTAACAAATAAGAATACAGTTACAAGGCAAGATATGACAACGGGTGGTACAAGTACGGTAGCGGCTTCGTACCCGAAAGAAAGATTCGTACTAGATAAAACTGCAGAAGGTGTAAACTATGCAGATAAAACGATGAATTGGAAAATTAAAGCCAATTCAGCAGGCTATAATTTAGCAAGTGGAACTACTTTTGTAGACACATATAACGGCTCGCTTTTAAAAGTACAAGGGACACCGATAGTCACAGTTGGTGGACAGTCATTCACTGACTTCACCTTTACTACAACTACAGAAGCGGATGGAAAAGAAACTGGGTTTGAGCTAGTGTTAAATAAGGCTGTAAGTGAAGAAGTAGTTGTTACTTACACGACGGAGTATACAATTAAAGATTCAGGTGTCAATGATCGTACTTATCAAAATACGGTTAATTTAACTAATACAGGTATATTCGGAACAGCCTCAACAACAGATAGTGCTTCCCAATCTATCAAGGAAGAGCAAAAAGCAAATGGTAAAAAAGAAGGCTATTACAACTATCAAACAAAAACATTCCATTGGGATGTTGAGGTGAACTTTAACTATAACTCATTTACCAATGCTATTTTTAAAGATTCGTTACCAGAGAGTCAAAAAGTGAAAAGTATTACAGTGACGGAGGGCGCCCTTGATGCAGCAGGCTCATTTGTTCCGGGGCCGGTAAAAACGATTCCAAACATATCAGGCAAGGATAATGAAATCGTTCTTGAATTAGGAGCGATTATTGGGCCTTACAAAATTACTTATGAATCGATTGATGCGGATCAAGTATTCCCGCATGGTTCAGGTAAAGAGACTATTCTAAACGAAGCTGCACTTTATGAAGGTACGTCTACGACAGCAAATGCTTCATGGGGAAAAACAGTGGCGGTAGAGCATACAGAAAAGATTCTGCATAAAGAAGGTACGCAAGATGGTACTTCGCCAAAAGTTAATTGGAATTTTAAATTTAACTATGCACAATCGGAGTTAAATAATATTGTCATTACTGATACTGTTGGCAAAATCGATGGAGATCCATCACAGCTGATATTAAAAGATTCATTTAAAGTATGGGAAATGAATTTTACAGGTATTAACTCAACTCCTGCAAAAGGGAACCCTGTAATACTAACGAATGAGAATTTAATAGTCGATATCGAAAATGGTGTATTTACATTGAATTTACCTGATGGCGATAAAGCCTATTACGTAGAGTATTCTACAGTTTTCATGGGTCCTTCAGGAAGCGCCCTTGAAAATTTGGTGGAAGTTTCATACACAAGTGCTGATGGTAGTCAAGGCTCTGATCAATATAGCCATGCCAACTTCACTTATAGCGGTGGAGGCAGTGTTAGCACGATGAAGCTAGTTATTTTAAAGACAGACGCCAGCACAGGGCAGCCAATGCCAAATGTGAAGTTTGATTTATTTGGTCCATATACAGGGAGCACGTTGTTGGCATCAAAAACAACGAATGCAGATGGATACTTAGACTATGGTCTGAAATTGGCACAAAGCACACAAGGCCAGAAATATAAAGTTGTGGAGGAAACGGTGCCTGGTTATCAGCCACTGACATACGAGTTTGAACTTGATCCAGCGAAAGTTGAGACATCCGGTAAGTATGCTGGATATCAAGTCATACAGTTATCAAACATTCCAACAACTTTGGCTTGCAGTAAATTTACAGTAACCCTTTATGATGTTGATGGAAAACCTTATGTTACAGGAAACAAAGTAACGTTTAAAAACAAATCCACTGAAAAAACTGTGGAATATACAATTGGTACGAACGGTAAACTTGTATTTAAGCATAGTGAAGGTGCAAGTGGTAATGAACCGGTATTAGCTGCTGGCAAATATGACGTTACGTATGGCGGTATTACAAAAGAAATTGATGTAAACTATGGTAATTCGCCATGTAATATAGAAATTAAACCTTCACCATCATGCCCAGTATTCACGGTTACACTAAATGAAAAAGATGCTGATGGCAACGACAAGCCACGTGTAGGTGTTACAGTTACATTAAAGGATTCATCAGATAACCAAGTAACTACAGCTACTCCATTAATTACAGATGCGAATGGTAAAATTACAATTCCATCTACAACGCCGGCTGGGAAATATACTGTCTATGAAGGAAGTCAGTATTTAGGTGAAATTACAGTATCCTATAGAGATGACTGTGGAACATCACTAACTCAAGCACCAAAATGCCCGACTTTCACATTAACTGTTAAAGATGCAGATGGAAAACCGGTAAGCGGAAAAACGGTAATTGTGAAAACTGAAGATGACAGTAAAACAATTCCAGTTACTAATCCTACTGATAGTACTGGTAATGTAACACTTAACAATTTAGAACCAGGTAAATATATAGTTTACGAGGCAGATGGTACAACTAAAATCGGCGAGTTTACAACAACTACAGATTGCAAAGCAGAAGTGCAACCTAATCCAAGCTGTCCGATATTTGTTTTAACTGTAAAAGATGAAGATGGTAACTTGTCTGAAGGGACTGTAGTGATTTTAACGGATTCAACAGATTTGACAAAAACAATCGAAGCTACAGTTGGCGAAAATGGGGAAGTTCAACTAGCTACTACAACTCCAGTAGGGAATTATAAGGTGAAAATTAAAACTACTGGTAAAGAGTTAGGAAATTTTGACTTAAGTTATACGGGTGATTGTGAAGAGGTAGTTGAATTGCCAAGAGCATGTACTGTTTTCGCCATCACTGTCAAAAACCCAGATGGAACGCCAAAACAAAATGCAGAAGTGATTGTGGAAGATAGCTCTGGCAATCCGTTAAATTTAACTACATCAACAACAGATGGAGATGGAAAAATTCAATTACCGCCAAATCAATCGCCAGGACAATATTCAGTTTATGAAGTAAATACTGATGGCTCTAAAGGAGAAAAAATTGGGGATGTTAAAGTAACATATACATCTACTTGTGTAGATGATGTAATTAAAAACGCTTGTCCACAATTTACATTAACAATTAATAATTCTAACGTACAACCAGTAGGGGCAAATGTAACAATTGTTATTAAGAAAGCTGATGGTACAGTTGTAGCGACTTCTGTGACAAATTCAGCTGGTCAAATTGTATATAGTAAAGTAGATGGAACGCTGCAAGAAGGTGAAACATATAAAGTGTTTAATACTTCCGGAAGCGAGTTAGGGACAATTAATGTTAGCTATATCGATGAAATTTGTGGAGCTTCGGTACAAGTTCCAACAAACTCCTGTCCAATCTTTACATTAACTGTCCAAAATCAATATGGTATGAATCGTCCAAACATCACAGTTACGATTAAAGATGCAAATGAAAACACGATTGCAGCAGGCACAACTGATGCGGATGGGAAAATAACGGTTCCTTATACAGTTGAACCAGGCACGTACAAAGTATATGAAGGTACAACGTTATTAGGGACGATTACAACCCAAAATTGTGATGCGGTGTTTAAGCCGGAAAATCCGGTAACACCGACACCGGGCGGAGGAGGCAACACGCCACCACCGACAAACCCAGGTGAGCCGACAAATCCAGGCACACCACCGACAAACCCAGGTGAGCCGACAAATCCAGGCACACCACCAACAAACCCAGGTGAGCCGACAAATCCAGGCACACCACCAACAAACCCAGGTGAGCCGACAAATCCAGGCACACCACCAACAAACCCAGGTGAGCCGACAAATCCAGGCACACCACCAACAAACCCAGGTGAGCCGACAAATCCAGGCACACCACCAACAAACCCAGGTGAGCCGACAAATCCAGGCACACCACC